>NZ_CEVIVC010000022.1:29664-36520 GCF_982290645.1 Protofrankia sp. CiP1_Cm_nod4 | reverse complement strand
GGCGGACAGCCAGCCGTCTCTGGCGGACAGCCATCTGCTCTCGACAGAAAGCCACCCCTTCCTGGTGGACGGTCACCCGGAGTACAAGCGGGAGCGGGACAGGCCCGGATGGGACAGGGCGAGACGGACCAGGCTCGGGACCGCCGGATACCGGCGGACGCGGCCGACCGGGACAGCGCGGCCCTGACCAGGACGCCGCCGGGGTCACCGGCGCGGCCCGGGCCGCCGCCCACCTCCCGGGAGCCGATCTCCAGCCCGCCGGGGCGGCACTCCCCCCCGCTCTCGCCGACACCGCCGTTACCGTGGGAGCCGTCCTCATCGGACGGCCGCGCCGGCCGGGCAGGTACCAGCGCCGGCCAGGAACACACAGGTCGCACCGGCTATGGATACGCGGGCCGTAGCGACTACGAACACGCGGATCGCACCGACCGTGGGTACACGGGTCGTACCGGCCACGCGGACCGGGAGCACACCGGTGACCGGCCTGCGCCCGCGCCTGTGCCTGTGCCTGTGCCTGCGCGGCCGCACCGGCGGGCCCTGCTGCGGGCGGGTGGCGCCATCGCCGTGGCCGCGGCGGCCGGGGCGGGCACGTGGGGGGCGGTGCGCCTGCTCGGTTCCGATGGCGCCGATGGCGCCGCCGGCCCACGGCCGTGGGTCTTCACCACCGGTGACGAGGTGTACTCCTCCCCCGCGGTCGAGGCGAGTGTGGTCTACATCGGCAGCAACGACCACCACCTGTACGCCATCGACGCGGTCACCGGCCGTGAACGCTGGCGGTACGCCACCGACGGGGCGGTCACGTCGTCCCCGGCGGTCGCCGGCGACACGGTCTACGTCGGCTGCAACGACGCCTACCTGCACGCGGTGGATGTCACGGACGGGCAGCCGCGTTGGCGCTTCCGCGCCGGGGCGGTGATGCACTCCTCTCCGACCGTGGTCGACGGGGTGGTCTATATCGGCTGCCGTGACCGCAACCTGTACGCGGTCCACACGGCCACGGGCCGCGAATTCTGGCGCTTCACCGGCGATGACTGGTTCAATTCGTCACCAACAGTAGTCAGCGGTGGGGTATATGTCGGCTGCCGCGACCGCAACATCTACGCGCTGGACGCGGCCACCGGCCGGAAACGCTGGGCGCACCACCGGCAGCAGCGTCGACTCCTCCCCCACCGTCTCCGGCGGCATGCTGTGGATCGGCGCCGACGACCACAACGTCTACGCGCTGAAGACCTCGGACGGCACCCCGACCTGGCAGTTCACCGCGGACAACGGCGTGGTCTCCACGCCCACGCTGGTGGACAAGGTGCTGTACGTGGGCAGCGACGACGGCAACCTGTACGCGCTGGACGCGGACACCGGCCGGACCCGCTGGCGGTTCCACACCGGCAACGGCATCCGTTCCTCGCCCACCGTGTCCGGCGATCTGGTCTACGTGGGCAGCCGGGACCGCTATGTGTACGCGGTGGACATCGTCACCGGCGAGCAACGATGGAAGTTCGCCACCCGGGCCCCGGTGGACGACTCCTCACCCGTGGTGGAGAACGGCCTGCTCTACGTCGGCAGCCTGGACCACAACGTCTACGCGCTGGACGCGGCCACCGGCGCCGGCCCGTGACCACGGATCCCGGTCGTGAAATTCCGGTCACGAGATCGTCCCCGACAACCCGGACACAGCGGGAACGAACGGGGTACCGTCAAGATAGTTGAACGCTCAACGGCATGCCGCCCGCACGGTGCCATCCGCACGGCGGCGTCCGGCCGAGCGCCCGACCGCAGACAGTGCCCGACCGTGCCAGGCGCTACCGGACAGCGCCCGGGCGCCGAACGGCCCGAGGAGGAGATCATGGGCATCCACCGCCTCAACCACGTCGTCCTCTATGTCCGTGACGTCGCGCGTACCACCGCCTTCTACACCGACGTCCTGGACTTCCGGGTGACGATGACGATCCCCGGCCGGGCCGCCTTCCTGCAGGCGCCGGACTCCACCAACGACCACGACATCGGCCTGTTCGAGCTCGGCGCGGCCGCCGGCAGCTCGCCGGCCGGCCGGTCGGCCGTGGGCATGTACCACATCGCCTGGGAGGTCGGTACCCTCACCGACCTGGAGGATGCGGCCCGCCGGCTCGTCGCGGCGGGGGCGCTGGTCGGCTCGTCCGACCACGGCACCACCAAGAGCCTGTACGCCCACGACCCCGACGGCCTGGAGTTCGAGGTCGTCTGGGTGGTCCCCGCGCACCTGCTCGACGACGCCGCGGCCGTCGCGAACCGCGCCGGTACCCGGCCGCTGGACATCGCCAGGGAGAAGGCGCGCTACGGCGCGGGCACCCGCGGCGGCCTCGGGATCTCCGTCCCGCTCGGCGTCACGGTCTGACGCGAGGCTCGGACGCGGCGGGCCCGGGCCGGCCGGCCGGCCGTTCAGACGGTCCCGCCGCCTCGCCCCGAGACCGAGGCCGGGCCTGCGGCCGGTGGACGCGACGCACTCGCCGTGTTCACCGTGTCATCCGTAATACCCACCACATCCGCCGCATGCGCCACATCCGCCGCATGCGCCACATCCGCCGCATGCGCCACATCCGCCGCGTCCGCGGCCTGGCGGGTTTCGGTGAGGATGAGGTCGGCGACGTCGGTGAGGTGTCCGCGGCGGGTGAAGGCCCGCCGTTGCCGGGCCGCGGCGCTGCCCCGGCCGACGGCCTGGCCGGCGAGGTCGCGGACCAGCTCCCAGTCGCCGGCGTGCTCGAGCTCGGCGCGCACCTCGTCCACCAGCCGGTACAGCAGGTCCCCCGCCGGTACCGGTACCGCCGCGGCCACGTCGACGAGGTCACCCTCGATCCCGGACCGGGCCGCCCGCCAGGTGGCCGCCCGCAGCAGTTCCGTCCGCCGTGGCGGGACCGGCGCACCGGCCCCGACCGCCAGGGTGGCCCGGCGGACGAGCGCGCGGAACAGGCCGGCGACGAGGATGACGGTGTCGACGTCCGGGCACGCGTCGCAGACCCGCAGCTCAACGGTGGGCAGGTGCGCGGAGGGGCGGACGTCGAAGTAGACCATCCCCGGGTCGCTGATCACCCCGGATGTGATCAGATCCGTGACGGCCTGGTCGTATTCGGCCGCCGTGCGGAACGCCCCGGTGACGCCGGCGGTCGGCCACCGCTGCCAGACCAGGGTGCGCACGCTCGCGTAGCCGCTGTCCGTGCCCTGCCAGTACGGGGAGCTCGCCGACACCGCCAGCAGCACCGGCAGCCACGGCGCGACCCACGCGGCCACCGCGATCGCGAGATCGCGGTCGGCGACCTCGACGTGCACCTGCGCGCCGCAGATCGACTGCTCCCGGGCGAGGAGCTGGTAGTCGGCGAGCATCCGCTGGTAGCGCGGGTACCGGCTGATGCTGGGCGTGTCCCGGCCGGCCAGCGGGACGGTCCCCGCGGACGCGGGGCCGAGCCCGAGCGGTTCGCCGGCCGCCACCAGCTCGCGCCGCAGCTGGAGCAGGCTGCTGCGCAGGTCGGCCAGGTCGGTGCACGGGCGGCTGTTGGACTCCACCACCGACGCCAGCAGCTCGGCGGTGAAACACTCCTTCGCGAGGCGCTCGAGGATCGCCGGAGCCCGCGGCACAGGCCGCCGGGAGGCGAGGTCCAGGAGGTGGAACTCCTCCTCGACACCGACGGTGGCAATGTGCGCGTCGCCCATGGATGAAGACGCTACGACCATACGGTGTCCCGGGCAGCCCACGACCGGCTGGCCAGCACCCGCTGGCCGGTCAGCCAGCGGCCAGCCGGCCAGCCGGCCACCCGGTCAGCTGTCCACGAGGGTGGCGGTGGAGACGATGTTGCCCCGGGTCGCCCTGGAGTACGGGCACAGGGCGTGAGCCTGCTCGACGAGCGTGGCGGCCACGTCCCGGTCGACCTGCTCGATCTCGGCCTCGATCGCGACGGCGAGGGCGAACCCGTCGTCGTCCGGGCCGATCTCGACCCGGACGGTGACCGCCGACGCGGAGACATCGACCTTCGCCCGCCGGGCGACCGCCTTGAGCGCGCTGTGGAAACATGCGGCGTAACCGGTGGCGAACAACTGCTCCGGGTTGGTGCCGGGGCCGTCGTCGCCGCCGAGCCCCTTGGGCAGGGACAGGTTCAGGTCCACCCGCCCGTCGCTGGACGCCACCCGTCCCGCACGCCCGCCCCACGCGGTGGCCTCAGCCGTGTACAGAGCCGTCATCACGATCTCCTCAGGTGTGGATCCGATGGCCCGCGCGCGACGCGCACGATCTGGATCATCCGGGTGGAACACCGGCCGGCACCTTTTTCGTCCGGGTGACTCACGCAGCGCACCGATCCGCTCGGATCGCCACATGGTGTTCAGCGCCGCCAAACGATGACAAAAAGACTCTGAACGATTACTTTTAGTAAAGATTCGATGAACATCGATTACAAATAGTCATTACTTGTAGCCATGACAGCACCCCTTGCAGGTGACTGTGACCAGTAGTGTCACAATGCAACCTCGCCAGTACTTCTGGTGACATCGCCGGCGACAACAATGTGATCTTCTGGGCGAAGGAGCCGAACCACCGCCAGCGGGCCACGCGCTGCCCGCCGCAGCCGGATCTCTCCGAGGGGGACCATCATGGTGTTACTGAACGCAACCAATATCGCAACGGACGGCCCGGGGGGCATCGGGGGGCCCGGCGGTCTCAGAACGTCTGATCCGTCGGCCGGCCCGCCCCCCGGCGGGCGTGGCGACGACCCCGGCAGGTCGCCGGCCGGCGAGGGCCACGTCGGCCGGCGGGTGCGCGTCCCCAAGACCGCCGAGCTGGTCGCCGCCCGCCTGCGGCGCCAGATCGTGCGGGGCGAACTGGTCGAGGGGGACGCCCTGCCCCCGGAAGCCGTGCTGATGGAGCAGTTCGGGGTCTCCCGCCCGACCCTGCGGGAGGCCTTCCGCGTCCTGGAGTCCGAAGCGTTGATCAGCGTCCGGCGCGGGGCACACGGCGGCGCCCGGGTCCACACACCCAACGGTGACGTCGCCGCCCGCTACGCCGCGCTCGTCCTGGAATACCGCGGCACCACCATCGCCGACGTCCACCAGGCCAGGGCGCTGCTCGAGCCGCCCTGCGTCCGCCGGCTCGCGCAGCGGCACACCGAGGAGGACCTGGCCAGGCTGCGGGCGGCGCTCGCCGCCGTCGAGGCGGCCACGGCGGACGCCGGCCCCCCGGCGGCGGACCGGCCGGCCGCCCGCACCCGGCCCGACCTGGCCACCGCGCTCACGGCACCCGCCGGCCAGCCAGCCCGGGAGGCCTGGGCCCCCGCGGCGTCATGCTCCGCGGTGACGGACTTCCACAACCTGCTGGTGGAACTCGCCGGCAACCAGACCCTGATCGTGCTCGCCGGGATGCTGCGTCACATCATCGGCATGGCGCGCGAGGATGCATCGGGCGCCGGTGCCGGTGCCGGCAGCAGCGGTGGGAGCACGGCACAGCCGGGCGCACCGGCGGCCGAGGACGACGGCCGCCAGACCTACCGGCAACTGGTCGCCCTGGTCGAGGCCGGCGCGGCGGACGAGGCCGAGGCGCTGTGGCGGGATCACCTGCTGGCGACGACGCCCACCCCCGGGCGCGCCCCGGCCACTGTCGTCGACCCGCGAGCCGAAATCCCCGGGCCGGCCCAGGACCATCGACGGCCCGGTGCCGCCTCCGCCGCGTCACGGGAAGCCGAAATCCCCTGAGTGCCATTGTTCGATGAAGCGCCGCCACCGGATGGGTAATGTGGATCAGGTGACGCGCGCCGAGGCCGACTCCCTGGTCGAGGTCCTCGACCTCGACCGCATCGAAACCAACATCTTCCGCGGTTGGTCGTGGCACACGGCGCCGACCCGGGTGTTCGGGGGCCACGTCGCGGCGCAGGCGCTCATCGCCGCCGGCCGGACGGTCGCCCCTGATCGCCCGGTGCACTCGCTGCACGCCTACTTCCTGCTACCAGGCGATCCCGGCGCGCCGATCGTCTACGATGTGGATCTGATCCGTGACGGACGGTCGTTCACGACCCGGCGGGTGGTCGCCATCCAGCACGGCCGGGCGATCTTCCACCTGTCCGCCTCCTTCCAGCGCGTCACCGACGGCCCGGAGCACCAGTCACCCATGCCGCCGGCAGCGCCGCCCGACGAGCTGCCCGTCAGCCTGCCCGAAGAGCTGCCCGAGTGGTCCCTGCCGAACGGCGGGAGCGTCGAGCCCTTCTTCTCCCGGTACCTCGACGTCCGGCTCGTACCGACCGAAGGCGCGGACGGCTCCGTCCAGCAGCCCGTGTGGTCCTCGCATGGGGAGCCGCACAGCCCGTACCAGCGGATGTGGTTCCGCGCCCGCGGGACGCTGCCCGCCGACCCGCTCTACCACGTCTGCGCGGTCACGTACGCGTCCGACCTGCGGCTGATCACGACGACCCTGCTTCCCCACCGGTCGACGGACGGCCGGACGATCTCGCTGGCCAGCCTCGATCACGCCATGTGGTTCCATCGGCCGTTCCGCGCGGACGAGTGGCTGCTCTACATCCAGGACAGCCCGTCGGCCGCGGGCTCCCGCGGCTTCGCCCGCGGCGAGATATACACCGCCGACGGCCGGCTCGTCGTCTCAGTCGCCCAGGAAGGCCTGATGCGCCTCCACTCCTGACAGTGAGGATGTAGGCGGGCCCCGCCGATCCACCGACCCGGCCGAGCGCATGGTGGGCACCCGGCGTCGGCCAACGGCCAGTGGCGCCCCGGTCACGTTCTCGTGTTTCTCCGTGCTCTGCCGTGTTCTGCCGTATTCGGCCGTGTTCGGCCGTGCTCTGCCGTGTTCGGCCGTGCTCTGCCGTGTTCGGCCGTGCTCTGCCGTGTTCGG
>NZ_CEVIVC010000022.1:12071-29125 GCF_982290645.1 Protofrankia sp. CiP1_Cm_nod4 | reverse complement strand
CCGTGCTCTGCCGTATTCGGCGTCACCAGGGCGTCAACGCCGCTGGTGGCCGGCTCCCGCGGGGTCGATGCTGCCGATGCGGCAATACGGCAATCGGCGCGATCCGGGGAGTTCATGGTGCCAGCGCTCGTGGGTGACAGCCCGGGTATCCGGCGTGCCGCGCCTGTTCCCGGGACGTCCCGGTCAGGGGCCGCGGCGAAACCCGGCACCGGTGCCACCATCGGCGCCCGGACACCCGGACACCCGGATTCCCCGACGCCCGGATTCCCGGGCGCCGGGTATCCGGCATCCGGACGGCCGGGCATGATGGGGTTGCCGTCACCCCAGGGGAGCGCTGTAGCCCGTCGGTCCCCCACGGTGGCAGCGGGACGTGGCAGAAGGAGCAGCCGGTGCGTGACCTGGTTTTCGCCGTCCTGATCATCGTGATATTCGCGGTGCTGGGGCTCGTCGTACGAGGGGTGGAACGGCTGTGACCGCCGAGAACCTGACCGGGCTCGTCCTGGCGGCCGCCCTGGTGGTCTTCCTCGTGGTCGCCCTGCTTTTCCCGGAGAAATTCTGATTTTCCTGGAACAGTTCTGACCTGCCGGACCAGCGACACGCTACGGCCTGCCCGGCCACGGACCGCACGACCGCTGCCGCGGTCGTGTTTCCCCCGGGCCCGGGCTCCCGGTCGACAAGGGGTCACTGAATGAACACCACGACGGCGGGAGCCGTTTTCGCCGCCTCGCTCGCCATCGCCCTCGGCCTGACCTACCGGCCATTCGGCGACTATATGGCCCGGGTATACACCTCCAAGCGTCACCTGCGGGCCGAAAAAATGATTTACCGGCTGGTCGGTGTCGATCCGGACACGGACCAGCGATGGAGCGTCCACCTGCGCGCCGTACTCGCGTTCTCGTGCGTGTCAGTGCTCTTCTTGTACGTTCTCCTCCGCCTGCAGGGCCGGCTGCCGCTCAGCCTCGGTTTCGGCGGGATGGCGCCAGGCCAGGCGTTCGACACCGCGGCCAGCTTCGTCACGAACACCAACTGGCAGTCCTATGCCGGCGAGTCGACGCTCGGATATCTCGTGCAGATGGCGGGTCTCGCGGTGCAGAACTTCACCAGCGCCGCGGTCGGCATCTCGGTGGCGATCGCCCTGGTCCGCGGGTTCGCCCGCAACCGTACCGACCGGCTCGGCAACTTCTGGGTGGACCTGGTCCGCACCGTCGTCCGCATTCTGCTGCCGATCTCCGTCATCGGCGCGGTCGTCCTGGTCGCCGGCGGTGTCGTGCAGAACTTCCACGACGTCCGGACGGTGTCGGCCATCGCCGGCTCCAGCCAGGCCATAACCGGCGGCCCGGTGGCCAGCCAGGAGATCATCAAGGAGCTCGGCACCAACGGCGGCGGTTTCTACAACGCCAACTCCGCCCACCCGTTCGAGAATCCGACGGTCTGGACCAACTGGCTACAGGTCTATCTGCTGCTGGCGATCCCGTTCGCGCTGCCGAGAGCTTTCGGGAAAATGGTCGGCGATACCCGCCAGGGTCTGGCGATCGTCTCGGCCATGGCCGTTCTGGCGATAACCGGGATATTTCTTGCCAACGGTTTCCAACTGGCTCACCACGGCACGGTCCCGACCGCTGTCGGGGCCGCGACCGAAGGCGTCGAAACCCGTTTCGGGGTGTCGGGATCGGCCACCTTCGCGGCCGCCACCACGCTGACGTCCACGGGTGCGGTGAACTCCGCGCACGACTCCTACACCAGTCTCGGCGGCGCCGTCCTGCTGCTGAACATGATGCTCGGGGAGATCGCCCCGGGCGGCGCCGGATCGGGGCTCTACGGAATGCTGGTCGTCGCCGTGCTCGCGGTGTTCGTCGGCGGTCTGATGATCGGGCGGACGCCCGAGTACCTGGGCAAGAAAATCGCCGCCCGGGAGGTGAAGTTCGCCGCGCTCTACATTCTCACCACGCCGGTGCTGGCCCTCGGCGTCACGGCGGCGGCCATGGCGCTGCCCGGTGAACGGGCGAACATGCTGGGCTCCGGCGCGCACGGGCTGTCCGAGGTGCTGTACGCGGCCACCTCGGCGGCGAACAACAACGGCTCGGCGTTCGCCGGCCTCACGGTGAACACGGCCTGGTGGAACACGGTGCTGGGAATCTCCATGCTGCTCGCCCGGCTCCTGCCGGTCGTGTTCGTCCTGGGCCTGGCCGGCAGCCTCGCCCGGCAGAGGACAGCCCCCGCGTCGAGCGGGACACTGCCCACCCACCGGCCGTTGTTCGTCGGCCTCGTCACCGGTGTCGCGTTCGTCGTCGTCGCACTGACCTACTTCCCAGCCCTCGCCCTCGGGCCGTTCGCGGAAGGCCTGCACTGACATGCCCACGACCGCCGTACGCGGCACCTCCGCCGGACCAGCGGGCGGCCCCGGCTCCGCCCGCCCGCCCCGGCGGGCCTCCGGTGGCCTGCTCGACCCACGGATGCTGCTGCGCTCCACCCCGCAGGCGCTGCGGAAACTGAGCCCGGCCACCCTGTGGCGCAACCCGGTGATGCTCATCGTCGAGATCGGCGCCGCGTTCACCACCGTGCTAGCGGCCCTGGACCCCACCGTGTTCGCCTGGCTGATCGTCGGCTGGCTGTGGCTGACCGTGCTGTTCGCCAACCTCGCCGAGGCCGTCGCCGAAGGACGCGGGAAGGCGCAGGCCGCCGCGCTGCGCAGGGCCAAGACCGACACGATCGCCCGCCGGCTCGTCGGCTGGGCGCCCGGCCGGCCCGTCGAGACGGCCCGGACCGAGCCGGTGCCCGCGCCGGCCCTGCTCAAGGGCGACCGTGTGGTGGTGGACGCCGGCGAGTTGATCCCCGGTGACGGCGACGTCATCGAGGGCATCGCGAGCGTGGACGAGTCCGCCATCACCGGCGAGTCCGCGCCGGTGATCCGCGAGTCCGGGGGCGACCGGTCCGCGGTGACCGGCGGCACCCGGGTGCTGTCGGACCGGATCATCGTCGAGATCACGCAGCGGCCCGGGGAGAGCTTCATCGACCGGATGATCGGCCTGGTGGAGGGCGCGAACCGGCAGAAGACCCCGAACGAGGTCGCGCTGAACATCCTGCTGGCCTCGCTGACCATCATCTTCCTGCTCGCGGTCGTGAGCCTCCAGCCGCTGGCGGTCTTCTCCCGGGCCCAGCGGCCCGGCATCCCCGACAGCGCCGCCCTGGGCGCCGACGGCATCCCCGGGATCGTGCTGGCGGCACTGGTCGTCTGCCTGATCCCCACCACGATCGGCGCGCTGCTGTCGGCGATCGGCATCGCCGGCATGGACCGGCTGGTGCAGCGCAACGTGCTCGCGATGAGCGGTCGCGCAGTCGAGGCGGCCGGCGACGTCGACACCCTGCTGCTGGACAAGACCGGCACCATCACCCTTGGTAACCGCGAGGCGCGGGCGTTCATCCCGGTCGGAGGCGTGGACGAACGCGAGCTCGCCGACGCCGCGCAGCTGTCCTCGCTCGCGGACGAGACCCCGGAGGGACGCTCGATCGTCGTCTTCGCCAAGACCACCTACGGCCTGCGGGAGCGCACCGCCGGCGAGCTGCCCACCGCGACCTTCGTCGCGTTCACCGCGCAGACCCGGATGTCCGGTGTCGACCTGGCCCCGCCCGGGCCCCGCGGCGGCGAAGACCGGCGGGACAGCGGCCCCGGCGAAGCCGGCGAAGCCGGCGACGGCCTGCACACCGGTGGCGGCCGGCAGATCCGCAAGGGGTCGGCCAGCGCGGTGCTGGCCTGGGTCCGGGAGAACGGCGGGAGCGCACCGCCCGACACCGGCCAGGTGGTGGACGGCATCTCCGCCTCCGGCGGGACACCGCTGGTCGTCGCGGAGGTGGTCATCACCAGCGGTGTGGACGGTGGCCGGAGCGCCCGCGTCCTGGGCGTGGTCCAGCTCAAGGACATCGTGAAGGCGGGCATGCGGGAACGCTTCGACGAGATGCGCAGCATGGGCATCCGCACCATCATGATCACCGGTGACAACCCGCTGACCGCGCGGACCATCGCCGAGGAGGCCGGGGTGGACGACTTCCTCGCCGAGGCGACCCCCCAGGACAAGCTCGACCTGATCAGGCGGGAGCAGGCCGGCGGCAAGCTCGTCGCGATGACCGGGGACGGCACCAACGACGCCCCCGCGCTCGCCCAGGCCGACGTCGGCGTCGCCATGAACACCGGCACGTCGGCCGCGAAGGAGGCCGGCAACATGGTCGACCTCGACAGCAACCCGACGAAGCTCATCGAGATCGTCGAGATCGGCAAGCAGCTGCTCATCACCCGCGGCGCCCTGACGACGTTCTCGATCGCCAACGACGTCGCCAAATATTTCGCGATCATCCCGGCGCTGTTCGCCGCGGTGTATCCCGGGCTGGAGACGTTCAACCTCATGCGGCTGCACAGCCCGCAGTCGGCGATCCTGTCCGCGGTCGTCTTCAACGCGCTGGTCATCATCGCGCTGATCCCGCTCGCCCTGCGCGGCGTCCGCTACACACCTGGCAACGCCACGGCGATGCTGCGGCGCAACCTCTGCGTCTACGGCCTCGGCGGCCTGGTCGTCCCGTTCGTCGGGATCAAACTCATCGATCTGGCCGTCCAGTTCCTCCCCGGAATCCGGTGATCGTCATGGCCTCCCCGCGCCTGCCCGGCCCCGTCCGCCACCTCCTCGCCGCGCTGCGCATGCTGCTGGTGCTCACCGTGCTCGTCGGCATCGCGTATCCCCTGGCCGTCACCGCGATCGCCCAGCTGCCCGGGCTGCGCCACCAGGCGGACGGCTCGCTCGTCCGGGCCGCCGACGGCACGGTCGTCGGCTCGTCGCGGATCGGCCAGCCGTTCACCGACGCCGCCGGCCGCCCGATCCCGACCTACTTCCAGCCCCGGCCGTCCGCCGCCGGGGCCGGCTACGACCCGACCGCGACCGCCGCGTCCAACCTGGGCCCCGAGGACGTCGTCGACACGTTCGACGATCCTGCCACGCCCGGTGACGAGAGCCGGCGCAGCCTGCTCACCACCGTGTGCGGCCGCAGCAGGGCCGTCGGGCAGCTCGAGGGCGTCGACGGACGGCGCCCGTACTGCACCCCGGACGGTGCCGGCGCCGTGCTGGCGGTGTTCCACCGTGATCCGGGCCCCGCCGGGCCGGTCGTGCGGGTCGTCAGCGTGAACGAGCAGTGCCCGGCGCGACCGTTCGTCACCACCTACGAGGGCGTGCGGGTCGAGTGCGCGGCGCCCGGCGGCGACTACGCGGCGGGCCGGCGCGTCCTCGTCCCCGGACCGGGCCGCGGCCGGGACAACCCGGTGCCACCGGACGCAGTGACCGCCTCCGCCAGCGGCCTGGACCCGGACATCTCCCCCGCCTACGCCTACCTTCAGGTGAACCGGGTCGCGGGCGCCCGCGGGCTGCCCCCGGCAGCGGTCCGCCGGCTGGTCGAGGAGCATGTGCGCGGCCGTGCGCTCGGTTTCCTCGGCGAGCCCAGGGTCAACGTCGTCGCGCTCAACCTCGCCCTGGACAGGCTCGGCGCGGGCTGACGGAGACTTGCACTGCCCAGGGAACCTCCGCGGAGGCGTCACCATGTTGCTGGCACCGGTCCCGGCAGTGGCAGGACCACCGCTTCTGACACCGGTGGTCCTGCCGCTGTCACCGCCGTCACCGCCGTCGTTCCGGTCGCCGCGGGGCGCCCCGCCCGACACCCGCTCGTGGGACGGCGCGGCATGACCCGCGTCCTGATCGTCGACGACGACACCCAGATCCTGCGCGCGTTGCGGATCACTCTGCACGCCCGGGGGTACGAGGTCCTGACCGCGACGTCGGGACAGCACGCGCTCGCCGCCACCACCTCCGGACAGCCCGACATCATCCTGCTCGACCTGGGCCTGCCCGACATGGACGGGACCGAGGTCATCCACGCCCTGCGCAGCCGGACCGCGACGCCCGTCATCGTCCTGTCCGGCCGTGCCGGCAGCAGCGACAAGGTCGGCGCGCTCGACGCGGGCGCCGACGACTACGTCACCAAGCCCTTCCGCGTCGACGAGCTCCTCGCCCGGCTACGAGCGGTAGCCAGACGAACCCTGAGCACGACAGAGGCCCCGCTGACGACGATCGGCGACTACACGATCGACCTGACCGCCCGACAGGTCACCAGACTGGCAGGCCAGCGGCGTGACCACGGTGACCAGCCCGACGGCCCGGTCACCGTCCGCCTCAGCCCGACCGAATGGCACCTGCTCGAAGTCCTGGTGCGCAACCCCGGGAAACTGCTCACCCACCGCCAGCTCCTTCCCCGCACCGGCGGCCCCTCCCCGAAGGAACACAGCCACTACCTGCGCGAGTACATGGGACGGCTGCGCCGCAAGCTGGAGCCGAACCCGGCACGCCCCCGCCATTTCATCACCGAGCCCGGCATGGGCTACCGCTTCCAGCCATGACCAGCGCGGTTCCCGCCGCGGCCAGCATGACCCCGACCGGCACCGGCCCGGCCGCGTGGACCAGGGCAGCCCGCCATGTCGCGGGACACGCCATACGCCACGCGCGGAACCGGTTTGACACCCACTACACACGGCCCTACTTTGAAACAAATGATTGTTTACTTACCTGAGCCCGCATCCGGCCCGCGGCATCGGCAACCGGGCCAGCCAGTGGGGACGCCGACGAGAGGGGCACTCGCATGACCCAGTCCATCCCGGCGGCCGGGCTCGCCCCGGCCGGGCTCATCCCTGTCGGGCCTGCCCCTGTCGGGCCTGCTCTGAGCGAACCGCAGTACCCCCTCGCCCCATCCGCGGTCAACGCCTCGGTGTACACAGACCCGGCGCGCTATCAGCGGGAACTCGACCGGATCCTGTCCCACGCCTGGTTCCCGGTGTTTCCGTCCGCCGATGTGCCCAAGCCGCGCGACCACGTCGTCTGGAGCCAGCTCGGGCAGTCAGTGGTGATCATCCGGCTTGACGACGGCTCGCTGTCGGCCTGGCACAACGTCTGCCAGCACCGCGGCGCGCTTCTCGTCGCGGGTGCCGGGCGCTGCTCCACCGGCCGGTTCACCTGCCCGTGGCACGGCTTCGTCTACGATCTTGAAGGCAACGTCCGGCAGGTGCCGCTGCGTGAGTCGTTCGACCCGGCACAGCTGGCCGGGCTGCGGGCGCCGGCGGTCAGGGTGCTCGAGTGGTCGGGCTGGATCTGGCTGACGCTCTCCGACACGGTCCCCGACCTGCTGGAGTACCTCGGCACGATCGGCGAGGAGCTTGCCGGCTACCAGCTCGACCGGTTCGACACCCGCTTCCGCGCGTCGGTCACGCTCACCGCGAACTGGAAGATCGTCGTCGACGCGTTCAACGAGACCTGGCATGTCCCGTTCACGCACAAGTCGACCCTCTCCGGGCTGGTCCTGTGGCGCGACGCCAGCCTGAAGATCGCCTCACCGCACTCCTGGATGACACTGCCGATCCGCGGGTTCACCGACAGGGTCTCCGACAGCGACCATCGGCAGACCCATCTGTGCCACTACCTCGCGTTCCCGAACACGATCTTCAGCTGCTTCCCCAACCACCTGCAGATGTGGACCGCCTGGCCGGTCGCCCCGGACAGGACCGTCCTCAACGCCTACCAGCTCGTCGGGCCCACCCCGGACGGCCTGAGCGAGGCGAAGTGGGAGCAGCACAACGAGCGGGACTGGAAACACTTTCTCGACGTCCTCGCGGAGGACTCCGAGGTCATCAACAACTTCGCGGCGCTGGCCCGGTCGAAGGGGTTCCGCCGGAACATCTTCAACACCGCCGAAAGCAGGCTGACCGCCTTTCACGACGAAGTCGCCAGTCGCATTCGTTGACCAGGAGAAAGAAATGATCACAATCAGAGTCGACCGGGACGTCTGCCAGGGCTACGGCAACTGCGTCCTCGCGGATCCGGAGATCTTCGACGTGGACGACGACGGCCTGGTGGTGCTGTCGCAGGCCACCGTCGCCGGCGAGCGGCTGCCCGCTGTCCGCCGCGCGGAGTACGACTGCCCGAGCAAGGCCATTCACTTCACCGAATAGGCCGGCGGCCGTGGCGCCACGGCTGCCGGCAGCGGACGGTTGAGAGCCCGGCCGGGATCTCCTGGCCGGACTCTCAACCGTCCGCTGTTTTCCGTGGCCTCGGGGCACCGCCACCCACCGCTTCTCCCGAAGGACAGCCGCTTCTCCCGACAGGACAGCCGCTTCTCCCGGTGGACGGCTGCTTCTTCCGGCCGGGCGGCAGGATGCGGGGACGCGGGCGTGGCCACCCTCGAGACGGCCCTGGCCGGACCGGTGTCACCGGTCCGGCCACCTGCATGACGCCTGTTGCCCACTGGGCGTACGAAGGATCCGAACTCGTACGAGGGACCCGGGTCAGAGCCCCATCTCCTTGGCGATGATGCTGCGCTGGATCTCGCTCGCGCCGCCGCCGACCATCGCGTGCTTGGCCTCGCGGAAGTAGCGCTCCATGTCGAACTCCGGCAGCTGCGCGTATCCACCCAGCGCCTGCATGCCGTTGAACGAGGTCCTGAAGGCGACGTCGGCGGCGAACACCTTCGCCATCGACACCTCTTTCAGGGCGCGCTCACCGCGCGCCATCTTCGTCGCGGCGTTGTAGACCAGCAGCCGCGCGGCCTCCACCTCGCACTCGTTCTCGGCCATCCGGTGCTTGAGGACCTGGAACGACGACAGCGGCCGGCCGAACTGGGTGCGGTTCCTGGTATAGGTGACGGTGTCGTCGAGCGCCGTGCGGGCGTTGCCCACGTAGGAGGCCGCCAGGCTCAGGCGCTCGTACTCCAGGTGCTCACCGATGTAGCCCCAGCCGCTGTTCACCTCGCCGATCAAGTTTCCGGCGGGGACGCGGACATCCGTGAAGAAGATCTCCGTGGTGCCGAGGCTACGGCGGACGATCGTGTTCAGCTTGCGTATGTCGACGCCGGGCGCGGTGTTCGGCACCAGGATCAGGCTGAGGCCCCGGTGCCGCTCCGGGCTGGTGCGCGCGAGCACGGTGATGACCGTGTCCGGCAGGTGCGCCCCGGAGCAGAAGACCTTGTTCCCGTTGAGGACCCAGTGGTCGTTGTCGAGGACGGCCCGTGTCTGCACCGCCGCCGCGTCCGAGCCGGCCCCCGGTTCGGTGATCGAGACGCTGAACTTCGTCCTGCCGGCGAGGAAGCCCGGCAGGTACTGCTCGCGCTGCTCGGCCGTGCCGTGGTTGGCGATGTTCGTCGCGGTGAACATGGAGGTCATCACGCACGCGGCGAAGTCGAGGCTGAACTTCGCCATGGCCTCGCAGAAGATCGCGTACATCACCGGGTCGGCGTCGAGCCCGCCCTGCTCCTCGGGGATGAGCAGGCCCAGCCAGCCCCTGTCCGCGATCTTCTGGTAGGCCTCGTCGGGAAACTCCCGGGACTCGTCGTGCTTGCGGATGTACTCCCGTCCTACCTCGCGCTCCATGAACGTGTGCAGCGTGTCCCTCCACAGCCGCTGCTCCTCGGTGAATCTGAAGTCCATCCCTGCGCCCTCCGTCAGCACCGCGGGTCCGTATCTGTCCGTTGACCACGTTAATCGACCATGCTAGAAAAAAACAAGTGATTGTTTTTGAATCCTGACCTGGGCGATCGACACAGTCACCAGCCCGCCACAGGCATTGGAGACGCCCCATGACCGGTGTGCTCACATGACACTCGACCAGACCTACCGCGGCCTGCGGGTACTCGACCTCAGCGAGAACATCGCGGGCCCGCTCGCCTGTCTGATCCTTGCCGATCTCGGTGCCGACGTCGTCAAGGTCGAACGTCCGGGCAGCGGGGAGGCCACCCGCGGCCTGCCGCCGCGGTGGGGGCCGGAGAGCACGGTGTTCCTCACCGTGAACCGCAACAAACGCAGCGTCGCCCTGGACATCGCCACCCCGGCCGGCCGCGACGCGGTGCTGCGCATCGCGGCCGGCACCGACGTCGTCGTCGAGTCGTTCCGGCCCGGGGCCGCGGACCGGCTCGGGCTCGGCTTCGACGACTTCCGCCGGGTCAGCCCCCGCGTCGTGCACTGCTCGATCAGCGCCTTCGGCGAGGGCCCGCTCGGGCACGACCGTCCCGGATACGACGCGATCGTGCAGGCCTTCACCGGCATCATGGAGATGACCGGTGACGCCGACGGCCGCCCGGCCCGCGCCGCGCCGTCCGTCGTGGACGTCTCCACCGGCCTCTGGGCGATCACGGCGATCCAGGCCGCGCTCGCCCGTCGCACCGGCGGGAGCGAGGCCCAGCGGCTGGAGACCGCCCTGGTCGACAGCGGCTTCTTCCTGCTCTGCCACCAGGTCATGGGATTCCTCGGAACCGGCGAGTTCCCCGGCCGCCTCGGCTCGGCCGCCCCGAGCACCGCTCCCTACCAGGCCTTCCGCACCGCGGACGGCGCGATCATGATTGCCGCCGCGACGGACCGGCTGTTCGAGCGGCTCTGCGCGGCCCTCGACCTTCCCGAGCTCCGGGCCGACCCCCGGTTCCGCACCGTCGCCGACCGGGTGCGCGCGCGCGACGCGCTGACGGCCGCCATCGAAGAGCGGCTGGGCACCGCGTCATCCGAGCACTGGCTCGGACGGATCTCCGCCGTCGGCGTCCCGGCGGGGCCGGTCAACGACCTGGCCGCCGCCCTGGCCCATCCGGTCACCCGCGAGCGCGCCCTCGTCCGCGATGCGGAGCCCCTCGGCGACACGCTGCGCGCAAGCGGGCTCAGACAGCTCCGGCTGCCGATCGACACCGACGGCTCGTGCGCGATGCGCGAACCGCCCGCGCTCGGCCAGCACACCGCGGAGGTACTCGCCGAGGCCGGCATGACCCCCGCCGAGATCCTCGGTCTCGTCCCGAACCCGATGACGGAAGCGACGGTGTCACCACTATGACCGGCTCGACCACGACCGGCTCGGCCGCAACCAGCTCGGCCGCAACCAGTTCAGCCGCAACCAGCTCGGCCGCCAGGACCGGCTCGGCCGCCGCCCGGCGTCGTGAGGCTCTGGAGGCACGCTATCCCCGC
The DNA here is from genome assembly GCF_982290645.1 of Protofrankia sp. CiP1_Cm_nod4. Classification (NCBI taxonomy): domain Bacteria; kingdom Bacillati; phylum Actinomycetota; class Actinomycetes; order Frankiales; family Frankiaceae; genus Protofrankia; species Protofrankia sp. CiP1_Cm_nod4. Next base: position 18,108 of record NZ_CEVIVC010000022.1, on the reverse strand, counting down.
TGGGTGCCCCGCACGACCGCCCAGCTTCTCGATCTCTTAGCCGCCGAGCGTCCCCATCGGCCGCTCGTTCTCGGTGACGCCAGGTCCTACAGCTACGGCGACATCGCCGACTGGTCGGGGCGGCTGGCCGCCGGGCTGATGGCGCTCGGGGTACGGCCGGGCGATCACGTCGCCGTGGACATGGCGAACCTGCCCGAGGTCGTGGCCCTGAAGTTCGCGGTGGCCCGGGTCGGGGCGGTGTCGGTATCGATCAACTTCCGGCTGCGGCACGAGGAGCTCAGCTACGTGCTGCGCCAGTCCGACAGCGTCGTCCTGATCACGATGGACCGCTTCCGCGAGCTGGACTACCTCGACGCCCTGGACCGGATCGCCCCGGGCTGGGAGACGGAGGCGGGTGGCAGCTCGCTGCCCCGGCTGCGGCACGTGTTCGTGCTCGGAACGGACGGCGGGCCGGCCCGCGGCCGGCCGCTGGGCGAGCTCGTGGAGCTCGGCCGTGGGATCAGCGACGAGGAGGTGCGGTCACGCACCGCGGCGGCCGACCCCGACGCCGTCTCCGACCTGCTGTACACCTCGGGCACCACCGGTGCGGCCAAGGGCGTGATGCTCCAGCACGACGCCGTCCTGCGGACCGCGTACGCCAGCGCCTACACCCGCGCGTTCGGGGACGGCCGGCGGATCCTGTTCGCACTGCCGATCTACCATGTCTTCGGCTACGTCGAGGGCCTGGTCGCGGCGCTGTTCGTCGGCGGGGCGATCTGCCCGCACGCCACGTTCGACGCCCAGCAGACCCTGCGGGACATCGCCCGCCACCGTATCGACGAGCTGATCTGCGTCCCGGCGATGACCAGTCTGGTGCTCGACGCGGCACGGGCCGGCGAGCACGACCTGTCGTCGCTGCGGACGATGTTCTCCTCCGGGGCCGCGCACTGCGCCGGCATGTGGGCCGACATGCTCGAGGTGCTGGGCGTCGAGGAGATCTTCACCGCGTACGGTCAGACCGAGACCACGGCGTCGACGACGTGCACCCGGCCGGGCGATCCTCTCGACCGGCTGGCGAACACGAACGGGACCACCAAACCGGCGGGTGTCGCCGGTGCCGCCGAGCTCGGCGGCACGCTCGCCGTCTACCGGACGGTGCACTCCGAGACCGGTGCGGACATCCCGGCCGGCGAGGTGGGTGAGCTGGTGGTCCGCGGCCCGATCGTCACCCGCGGCTACTACGACAAGCCCGCGGAGACCACGGCGCTGTTCACCCCCGACGGGTGGATGCGCACGGGCGACCTCGGCCGCATCGACGAGCAGGGCTACCTGATACTGACCGGCCGTAAGAAGGAGTCCTACCGCTGCGGCGGGGAGCTGGTGCTGCCCGGCGAGGTGGAACGGGTGCTCACCGACCACCCGGGCGTGGCCGCCGCGCACGTCGTCGGGATCCCGCACGCACGGATGGGCGAGGTCGGGTGCGCCTGGATCGTGCCCGGCCCGGGACGGCCCGCGCCGGACGAGCTTGTCGCCTACTGCGCGAACAGGCTTGCCCGCTTCAAGGTCCCCGACGTGGTGCTGTTCATCGAAGAGGACGAGATCCCGGTGACGGCCACCGGCCGGGTGCAGAAGTTCATGCTCGCGGAGCGGGCGGTGGCCCTGCTGGCCCAGCGGGCGCGGACAGAGCAGGGCACACCGGACGCGCAAACGGGACCAGGCACGCAGGACGCGCGGACGGGACCAGGCACGCAGGCCGTGTCCGGCGCCGCCCGGCCGGCCTCGGTGGGGTCGGCGTGAGCGGCCCGCGGATCGTCATCGCGGGCGGCGGGCTGGCGGCCGTCCGCACCGCCCAGAGCGTGCGTGACCTGGGGCACCGCGGTGAGGTGCGGATTCTCTCCGCCGAGACGGAGGCGCCCTACGACCGCCCCCCGCTGTCCAAGGAGTACCTGCTGGGCACGCTGGCGGACGATGCCATCCGCCTGCTCGGCCCGTCCGGCTACCGTTCGCTGGGGATCGGGCTCGAGCTCGGCCGGCCTGCCGTCGCGCTGGACACCGTGGCTCATACGGTGACCGTCGCCGACGGGACGGTGGTCCCCTACGACCGGCTTGTGATCGCCACCGGCGCCCGGGCCCGGCCGCTGGGCGTCGTCACCGGCCGCGCGGCGGCGTCCGCGCTGCGCACCGCCGCCGACGCCCGCGGGCTCGCGGCCGTACTGCGCGACGGGCGGCGGATCGCGGTGATCGGCGGTGGGTTCATCGGCCTGGAGGTGGCCGCGACGGCGCGCGCGAGAGGCTGCGCGGTGACGGTGGTCGAGGCCCAGCCCGCGCCGCTGCTGGGCACGGTGGGCCCGCTGGTCGCGGGCTGGCTGCGGTCGCGGCACGTGGCGCACGGCGTCGAGTTCCGCTGCGGGGTGACCGTCACCGCCGCGGGAGCCGCGCCGGGCGGCGGCGAACGGCTCGGGCTCGCCGACGGGTCGGTGGTCGACGCGGACGCCGTCGTCGTCGGCGTGGGGGTCGTCCGCGACGTCGGCTGGCTCGCCGAAGCCGGCCTGGAAGTAGCCGACGGCCTCGTGTGCGACCTGGCCGGGCGGACGGGCGCGCCGGACGTGTTCGGCGCGGGAGACGTCGTCTGCCATCGCACCGAGCACGGCCTGGCCCCCGTGGGGCACTGGACCGCCGCGGGGAACAGCGCCCGGCGCGTCGCGCACACGCTGCTCGGCCTGCCGGCTCCGGATCTGCTCGACGACGGGTTCTTCTGGTCGGACCAGCTCGGCCTGCGGCTGCAGTTCGCCGGCCGGGCCGACGCCGGCAGCGAGTTCGTCGTGGTGGCGGGTGACATGGCCACCGACTCGTTCGCCGGGCACTTCCGCGCCGAGGGCCGGATCACCGGCGTGTTCGCCGTCAACAGCCCCCGCCAGTTCCTGCGTAGCCGCAAGGAGCTGCGCGTGGCCCACGCGTCCACCACCGTCAGGGAGGTCCTGCGATGACCGTCACCCACGAGCTCGACGCCGCCGCCCGTCAGGAAATCACCGAGCTGTACGCGCGGTACACGCACGCCTTCGACGACAACAGCCCGCAGGACCTCGCGGACCTGTTCACCGACGACGGGACCTTCGTACGCGACGGCGCCGAGCCGGTGCACGGCCGGGCCGCGCTGGCGGAGCTGGTCCGCGGCGTCGCGGCCCGGGGCGCGGGCGGCCGGCACCTCGTTTCCTCGGTGGTTGTGGAACCTTCGGCCACCGGTGCCTCTGGCAGCGCGTACGTGCAGGTCATAAGCATTGGCGCGGACACGGTGCGACTCGTCGTCATCGGCCGCTACCACGACGAGTTCGCTCGTTCCGAGGGCCGCTGGCGGTTCCGCTCGCGCCGCTTCACGTCGTTCACCGGCGCCGGGCTGGCGGGCGCGACCATCGCGGCCGCCGCGGAAGCGGGCTGACCCGACGCACCCGGCGGCGGGACAGCCCGGCCGCGGGACGGCCCGGCAGCGGAGCCCGCCACCGTCAGCCGAACCAGCGGGCGGTGGCGGGAGGGGTCCGATACAGATCAATCAGAGAAGATCAACAGCTGGGGGCGCACGCGGGCCCGGCGCCTCCGGCTCACCAGCCGGGTGCCCAGCGCGCACGCCGTGCGGCGGATCCGGGCTGACGAGCAGGCGTCCACCCGTAGCGGGCTCACCCGTGGAAGACGGTCAGCCACGTACCGGGACCAGCCCGTTCGACATACAGTAGGGATTACGAAATCACGACGGTCGCCACGAGCGCAACCTGTCGGAGGGGGGATCCTGCCGCCTGTGGCTGTCATCCCTCGTGGGGGGACAGCTTGACGAAACAATTGTTTGTTGAATGGGTCACATCGATCATACCAAATAGCCGTTTTGTCCATCTTGAAAACGGATATTACGGACAAATATTCCAGCCCGTCGGGGATATTGGACCAACGCGACCGTACGATCGGATCTGGATCAGGACTTCGGGGAGGCGCACGGGTGGCTAAGCAGCGGGAACTACGGGTGGCCAGGCAGCGGGAGCGCGGCACTCGAGCGGCCTCCGGACCCGTGTCGGCCGAGCTCATCGAGCGGGAGGCCATCCGCCTGTTCGGCGAGAGGACGTATCCGGTCGTCGGGATGCGGGACATCAGCGACGCGGTCGGGATCCTGCCCGGCAGCCTGTACGTCCACATCAACAGCAAGGAGGACCTGCTGATCAAAATTGTCGAGCAGGGCATCCGGAGCTACCTGGACGCCATCGCGCCGATAGCCGAATCAGAGCATTCCGCAACCATTCGGCTACGAGAAGCGATCACGGCGCACATGCGGGTCCTCGCGGCCGCTCTCGAGCAGACGCGGGTGAGCTTCCACCAGTGGACCTATCTGAGCGCCGAGCACAAAGAACGCGTCATCCTGATGCGGCAGCGCTACGAGGAGCTCTTCAGCAGAATCCTGAACGACGGCATCAGCTCCGGGGAGTTCCGGGACGTCGCCAACCCGCGCGTCTCCGTGCTCGCCCTGATAGGCATGCTCAACTCGGCGACGGAGTGGTACTCCCCCACCGGCCCGCTCAGCCCCGAGGAGCTCAGCGAGGCCCTCGCCGACAACGCTCTGACCGGACTGCGGAAATGACTGCCCGCCGACGCATCACCCCGATCCGGAGAACTGTTCGCGCAGCTGCCGCTTGAGGACCTTGCCGTAGGCGTTGCGAGGGAGCGCCTCCACCCACACCACCCGCTTCGGCACCCGGTAGCCGGCCAGCCTCGTCCGGCAGGCGGCAAGCACCGCGTCGCTGTCACGGCTGTCGTCCGCCGGCACCAGTACGGCGGTCACCGCCTCGCCCCAGATCCGGTGTGGCAGCCCGATCACGGCCGCGTCCTTCACCCCCGGCAGATCGACGAGCACGTCCTCCACCTCACGGGCGTAGACGTTCGACCCGCCGGTTACGATCATGTCCTTCTTCCGGTCGACGATATACAGATAGCCGTCGCCGTCGAGGCAGCCGATGTCGCCGGTGTGCAGCCAGCCGCCGGCCATCGTCCGCTCGGTGTCCGCGGGCCGGCCCCAGTACCCGTTCATGGTCTGGGGAGCGCGCGCCACGATCTCCCCGGCCGTACCGTCGGGCAGGGCCGCTCCCGCGTCGTCGACGATGCGCAGCTCGACCCCGGGAAGCACCCGCCCGGCCGAACGGGCCAGCGGTGAATCAGGATTGTCCAGCGCGTGCAGATGATCCTTCTGGTCGAGAACCGTGAAGAACATCGGCGACTCCATCTGGGCGAACGACTGGATCAGGCGCCCGTCGAAGACCTCCGTCGCCTCCCGCATGGTCTCCGGGCCGATCGGGGAACCGGCGTAGTAGAGCCGGCGCAGCGAGGCCGGAACCGCCCAGCCCGGCGGCCGCGCGTCCAGCAGCATCCTGATCATCGACGGCACCATGAACATCCCGGTGACGCCGTGCTCGGTGAGCAGGCCCAGGGTGCGCCCGGCGTCGTAGGAGTGGCACAGCAGACTGTGGCCGCCGAGCAGCAGCGTGGGCAGGAGCAGGAAGCCCGCCCCGTGGGTCAGGGGGGCGACGTGCAGCGTGACCTCGTCGTCGCCGAGCCCGAGCACCCGCACCGCGGTCCCGGCGATGCTGAGCCAGGAACGGTGGCTGAGGACGACCGCTTTCGGTGAGCCGGTCGTGCCGCTGGTGTACATCAGGCTCGCGGGGTCGTCACCGGCCCGCGCGACCGGCCGCGCAAGCGGCCGCGCGCGGGCGGCCAGCGCCGCGAGCCCGGAATCCGCGCCGTCCCGCGCGTCGGCGTACACGACCGTCAGCCCGGGCAGCCGCGACGGATCCGGGAGCCGGTCGCTGAACTCGCTGGTGGTCACCAGCACCCGGCTGCCCGAGTCGGTCAGCATGTGCAGGTAGTCCGCGCGCGTCAGCCGGACGTTGAGGGGGACGGCGACCAGCCCGCCCGCCGTGGCACCGAGATACGCCTGGACGTACGCGTGGCTGTTGTGGAGCAGCAGCGCGACCCGGTCGCCGGGCCCCAGACCGAGCCCGAGCAGCCCGCCGGCCACCGCGGCGAC
>NZ_CEVIVC010000022.1:5548-11755 GCF_982290645.1 Protofrankia sp. CiP1_Cm_nod4 | reverse complement strand
CGCGGTGGCACCGGCGGCATCGTCGAGATCGGTCAGGCAGGGCCGGTCGGGGTACCGCCGTGCGGCATCCCAGAGGATCTGGGCCGCCGTGATCTGATCGCCGTCAGCCATACCGATGAGAGTAGGAAACAGGCACGTCCGCGGATACGGAGAATCCATGAGAAGCGGAGGCCAGTATTAGGAGTTCCCTCCAAAGATCTCCTACCAGCTCGAGGTGGTGTCGATGTCCGATGCCAGTGGCAGCCTGCTGGTCACGACCGCGCAGCGGCTTCGCCAGCGCACCGACGACCTGGTCGAACGGCAGCTGGACGCGCTGCGGACGCTGCGTTCCTACGACCGGGTGCCCGACGACGACCTCCGCCGGTCGTGCCGGCGCAACGTCGCCCGGGTCGTCGCGGTCCTCGAGCGGCGCGACCAGCTGCCGCCGGAGATCGAGGAGGACGAGCGGGTCTCCGGCCAGCGCCGGGCGTTACAGGGCATCCCCTCCGAGGACGTCGTCGAGGCGTACCGCAGAGTGCTCAGCGTGCTGCGCGACGCGTTCATCGAGGAGGCGGTGGCGGCCGGGGCCGACCCGTGGGCCGTGCTCACCGGGGCCCGGCGGCTGTGGGACCTCACGGACCGGTTCAGCAGCGTCCTGGTTTCCGCGCGCCAGCAGGTGGAGATCGATGCCGCCCGCCGCGACGAGCGCCACCGGATGGCGTTCCTGCACCGCATCCTCACCGGCGGGGCCGACCCCGCCGAGCTTGTCGAGGGCGGCGCGGTCCACGGCATCCTGCCCGACCGGGAGTACTGGGTGCTGCGCTGCCGGCAGCGCCCGGAAGGGGTGCAGCGGCTGATCCGGCAGCTGGAGCCGGCCGGTACCGGCGTGGGCTTCCGGCCACTGATCACCATGTTCGACGACGACGTGGTGGGGATCAGCGCGATCCGTCCCGTCCCGCACGACGATGCCGTGATCGCGGTTGCCGGGCCGGTGACGCTCACCGGCGTCCCGCAGGCGTTCGCCGAGGCCACCCGAGTGCTCAACGTCGCTGTGCGCTACCGCCGTACCGGCGTCGTGGACAGTTCGTCACTGTCGGTACGGGCCGCGGTCGAGCAGCAGGCCGAACTCGGCGAACAGCTGTTCCGTCGCTACGTCACCCGCCTGAGCGGCCGGAGCGGGAGCGCGTCGGCCGAGATACTCGAGACCGTGCGGACCTACCTGCGCGAACGCCGGTCGGTGGCGGCGGCCGCACGGGCGCTGTCGGTCCACGAAAACACGGTGCGTTACCGGCTGGAGCGATATCAGACGATCACCGGCGCCGACCTCGCCGACACCGACACCCTTGTCGAGGTCTGGTGGGCGCTGGAGTACGCCAGCATCCGGCCGGCGGCCCCGGACGCCTGAGAGCCAGCCTGGTTGACGGGCGGGCAGCACCATGGAAACCTTGTAACAAACAGTTGTTTGTATCGGAGGGCGACGATGATCGACGGAGCCGTCGTGGTGGATGCCGTGGTGCATCCCTACAACCTCGCGCCCGCGAACCAGAACCCCGCGGCCCGCGACCAGCTCGAGGCGGTCTACGCCGCGCACGTCCTCGCGACCGGCCAGAACCGTCCCGAGTACCTGCTCACCCATGACGAGTTCTTCTCCGACTTCCCCTTCGAGGCGATCGCCGACTCGCTGTTCGTCGAGAGCCCGGTCGACCTCGCGGTCATCCACGCGCTGCCCAACCTCGGGTTCGCCCGCGGCCACGTGACCGCGCCCGAACGCGCCGCCGCGTTCCGGGACCGCTACCCCGACCGGTTCCGGCTGTTCGCCACGGTCGACACCCCGATCACCGACGCCGCCATCACCCAGCTGGAACAGCAGGTCACCCGGTTCGGCGTCGACGGGCTGAAGCTGTATCCCGCCTTCTTCTACGACGATGTCGGCAGGGGCTGGCGGCTCGACGACGCCGACTACGCCACCCCGCTGCTGGAGGCCGCCCGCGACCTCGGCATCCGCAACGTCGCGGTGCACAAGGCGCTGTGGCTGCCACCCGCCCCGCGCAGCGCCTTCAGCCTCGACGACCTGGACCTCCCGCTGGAGCGGTTCCCCGACATCAGCTTCCACGTGGTGCACGCGGGCGCGGCCTTCCTCGAGGAGACCGCGACGCTGCTGCGCCGGCACCGCAACCTCTACGCGACCCTCGAGTCCGTGTTCGCCTACGTGGTGGTCAGACCGCTCGTGTTCGCCCGCATCCTCGGCACCCTGCTGCGGGCCTGCGGCGCCGACCAGCTGATGTTCGGCAGCGGCTCCAACCTGTCCCACCCGGCTCCGCTGCTGGCCGCGTTCGACGGTTACGAGCTGCCGGCCGACCTGGTCGCCGAGCACGGCTACCCCCAGCTGACCGCCGAGGACCGCCGCAAGATCCTCGGTGGGAACGCGCTGCGCCTGCTCGGCCTGGACGCCGCCACCGTCGCCAGCCGTGTCGCGGACGACGAGTTCGCCCGCGAGCGCCGGCGCGGCGCGGCCCGCCCCTGGGGCCAGCTGCGCACGGGCGCGACGGCGGTACGGGGATGAGCCACCGGGCAGGGCGCGCGCACCGTCGTCCCCGGAAGAACCGTCGTCCCCTGGAGAACCGTCGTCCCCGGAAGAACAGCCGTCCTCCGCGGAACGGCCGTCCGCGGAACGGGAACGGCGGCGCGGCGCGCGGCCGGCGGAGCGGATCGGGGAGCGCATGAACCGCACGGGGACGGCGGCACCCACCGAGGAGCGGGTCCGTGCGGCGCTGCGCTCGGTCCCCGAGCCGTGTGGCCTGCTCATGCGTACCCCGATCGACATCTGCGAGATGGGGCTGGTCGACGGGATCGAGTGCCGCGCGGGGAACGTCCGGGTGGTGCTCGTCCTGACCGACACCTCCTGTGTGCACCTCTCCGGCCTGAAGCGTTACATCACCGATGTCCTGACCGCGCTGCCCGGCGTCGAGTCCGTCGAGGTCACGGTGTCGACGACCCAGCTGTGGACGCCGGACCGCCGACAGCCGGCACCGGGCCACCGCACCCGTCCCGAGAACATGCCGGCCGGTGACGCGCCGCGCGCCGCCGGCCGGCACCGCCGCGGCCGGGAGGCCCCGTGATCCGCCCTGTGCGGGATCCGGGCTCGCGGAACGCCTCACTTGTGGGCGGGCGGCACCCCTGCTAATGTTGAACAAACAATTGTTTCAGAAAGAGTGAGAACGATGGCATATATCACCCCAGTACTGGACGACTACGCGAAGAAATACCAGAACATACGTCTCGAACGTAAAGACGGAATCTTAGAGCTGACCGTCCACAGCGAGGGCAAGAGCCTGGTGTGGACGTCCAATGCCCACGACGAGCTGGCCTACTGCTTCGCCGACGTCGCCTGCGATCCCGAGAACAAGGTCGTCATCATCACCGGCGCCGGCGACTCGTTCTGCTCGGAGATCGACTTCTCGAGTTTCGGCCTCTCGACCGCGATCGACTGGTCGCAGATAATCTTCGAGGGCCAGCGGCTGCTGAACAACCTGCTCGACATCGAGGTTCCGGTGATCGCCGCTATCAACGGCCCGGCCACCATCCACCCGGAGATACCGGTCCTGTCCGACATCACGATCGCCGCGGACACCACCACTTTCCGGGACTCCCCGCATTTCCCGTCCGGCATCGTCCCCGGGGACGGGGCACACGTGACATGGACGCACGTGCTCGGGCCGCAGCGCGGCCGCTACTTCCTGCTCACCGGCCAGGAGCTCGACGCCCACCAGGCGCTGGACTACGGCGTGGTCAACGAGGTGCTCCCGGCCGAGCAGGTCCTCCCCCGCGCGCGCGAGATCGCCGAGAACATCGCGGCCAAGCCGCCGCTGGCCCGCCGTTACACCCGGGTGGCGCTGACCCGCGAGCTCAAGCGGCTCATGCACGAACAACTCAGCCTGGGCCTCGTCCACGAGGCGCTCGCCGCGCTGTCGCTATGAGCAGCATGACGCTCTCCGGTTTCAACCGTCTCAGGCGGTACTTCGAGGACTTCGCCGTCGGGGACGCCGTGCGCACCCCCGGCCGCACCGTCGACATCGGGGACATCACCACCTTCGCCGGCCTGACCGGGGACCACTACCCGCTGCACGTCGACGAGGAGTACGGCCGCACCACCCGCTTCGGCGGCCGTATCGCGCACGGCCCGCTCACCTTCGGCTTCGCGGTGGGGCTCGTCGCGCTCTCGGGCTTCCTCGGCGAGGCGATCGTGGCCTTCCTGGAGTGCCAGCACCTGCGTGCGCTGGCGCCCGTGCGCCCGGGCGACACCCTCCGGGTGCACGCGGAGGTCGTCGAGAGCGAGGCCGGCGCCAACCCCGGATACGGGACGCTGCGCCTCGACTACAGCGTAGTCAACCAGAAGGACGAGGAGGTCATGCGGTTCCGCATGGTCCTGCTCGCCCGCCGCCGGCCACCCGTGGAGGACAACGGTGCCTGACAGTGATCCCGCTTCCGGTGCCGCCACGGCGAGCGCCCTGCCCGGCCGCGGCTCGCCGGAGGAGGCCGTCTTCATCGGCCTCGGCGAGCTGCCGTCCGGGCGCTACCCGGACCGCCCGTTCATGGGCCAGCTCGTGCACGCCGCGGTCGCCGCGGTCCGCGACGCCGGGCTCACCGTGCCCGACATCGACACCATCCTGCTGATCCCGTGCCTGCACTCCTTCGCGGACCAGGCCGATCTGATCTTCTCGCGGCTCGTCGAGGAGCTGGGGCTGCACGGGCGGGCCAAGAGCAGCTTCATGCTGCACTCCGGCGGCTCCACCAGCGACAACACGATCCGTTCCGCCGCGGGGCTGATCGCCAGCGGGCACGCGCGCAACGTCCTGGTCGTGCAGTCCGAGAAGTGGGGCTCCGCGCCGGTCGGCGAGATGATCGACATGCTCACCGCCAACGGCATCCCCCGCGAGTGGGAGAAGCTCTCCGGGCTGACGTTCAACGCCGTGGGAGCGCTCATCACATGCCGTTACATGGCCGCGAGCGGCTCCACCGCGGCGGACATGGCGTCGGTCTGCGTGGCGCTGCGCGAGTGGTCCCGGCTGAACCCCAACGCGATGTACAGGGACCGGACGCTCACCGTCGAGGAGATCCTGAACTCGAAGATGGTGACCGACCCGCTGCACGCGCTCGAGTGCCCCATGCTCGCCGACGGGGCCGTCGCGTTCGTCATGACCAGCGCCGGGAACGCCCGCCGCGCCGGCAGGGACGCCTGGGTGCGCATCGCCGGATCCGGCGGCTGCGTCTCCCACTACAGCATCGGCCAGGAGGCCGATCTCGCCGTGCTCGGCTGGGAGAAGGCCGGGGTGGACGCGTACGAGCAGGCCGGCTGGGGCCCCCAGGAGGCGGATCTCGCCGAGGTCTACGACTCCTACGCCGCGGTGCTCACCAGCGGTCTCGAAGGGCTCGGGCTCGCGCCGAAGCACGAGGCGGCCCGGATGTTCGCCAGCGGCGAGTTCTCACCGGGCGGGCGGCTGCCGGTCAACACCAACGGCGGGCTGCTGTCGGCCGGCCACACCGGGGTCGGCGGCGGCAGCGCACTGCTGGCGGAAGGAGTGCGCCAGCTGCTCGGCAGGGCAGACCCCTCCCGCCAGGTCGCCGGCGCCACCCGGGCGGTCTGCGGCGGCACCGGCGGGACCTACATGGACAGCCAGGTACTGCTGCTGGAGGGGGTGGCCCGGTGACCGACACCGGCATGGAAACGCTCACGGAGCCGTACTACGAGGCGCTGAAGCGCGGTGAGCTCGTCGTCCAGCACTGCAAGGCGTGCAATCGCAACATCATGTATCCCCGTCATCTCTGCCCGTTCTGTTACGAGACAGATCTGAGCTGGGTCCTGTCGTCCGGCCGGGGTGTGCTGCACAGCTACGCGGTACAGCGGCTGGGGCCGCCCAGCGGATTCGAGGACGACCTTCCCTACGCGGTCGGTGTCGTCAAGCTCGATGACGGTGTTCAGCTGCTCGGCCGGCTGTGGCCCGATCCCGACGGCGAGTGGAGCGGCTATTCCTGTGACGGCCGGGTCGAGTTCCACGGCGCGGACGCTGTCGAGATCGGGCGCCGTCCCGTTCCCTGGTTCCGCCGGGCCGGCTGAGAATCCGGGATTTCCGCCCGCCGCGGGCCGGCCCGTGGCGCTCCGGGAACCACGGGCCGGTATTCCGCCGGCACGGACGTCGGACAGAACCGGCGGGCCGACCGGCAATACCG
>NZ_CEVIVC010000022.1:2213-5482 GCF_982290645.1 Protofrankia sp. CiP1_Cm_nod4 | reverse complement strand
GACCGGCAATGTTGACCGGCAATACCGACCGGCAATGCTGACCGGCAATGCTGACCGGCCTGACGGCAATGCTGACCGGCCGGCCTGACCGGCGAGGAAGGGTGCGCTCATCATGGGCAGGGTACAGGTCATCGGCGTCGGCATGATCCGCTTCGGGCGGGATGTGCGCCGCGGTGAGCGGGCCATGGTCGAGGAGGTCGTCGATCTCGCGCTGAAGGATGCGGGGATCACCGCGTCCGACGTGCAGCGCGTCTTCTCCGGCAACGCGGCCGCGGGCCTGGTGTCCGGGCAGGAGATGATCCGCGGGCAGGTGGCGCTGCAGGGCACCGGCCTGGCCGGGGTCCCCCTGGTCAACGTCGAGAACGCCTGCGCGTCCAGCAGTTCGGCGGCCGGTCTGGCGTTCGAGGCCGTCCTGTCCGGGCGCTGTGACGTGGCACTGGTCATCGGTGTCGAGAAGCTCTCGCACACCGAGAAGTCCCGGGCCTTCGACGCCCTGCGGGGGGCCACCGACGTCTCGGCCGTATCCCCCGCGGCGAACGGGCCGGCCACGAGCTCCGTGTTCGTCGACGTCTACGCCCAGGAGGCCCGGAAGTACCTGGCCGAGTACGGCGCGACGGCCGCCGATCTCGCCGCGGTCGCCGTCAAGAACCGTCGGCACGCCTCGCTCAACCCGCTGGCCCAGTTCCAGAAGCCGCAGACGGTCGAGGAGGTGCTGGCCGGGCGTGTGATCGTCGACCCGCTGACCCTGCCGATGTGCTCGCCGACGACGGACGGGGCCGCCGCCGCCGTACTGTGCTCGGAGAACTACGCCCAGCGGCTGGGCCAGGCCGGGTGTGCGGTACGCGCGACCCGTCTCGCCGCCGGTGCCGGGCCCGGCTCACAGCCGGTGGCCGCCGCCGCGGGCGCGGCGTTCGACGACGCCGGCCTCGGGCCCGACGACCTCGACGTGCTTGAGCTGCACGACGCCGCCGCGCCCGCGGAGATCCTCCAGTACGCCGACATCGGCCTGTGCGCCCCCGGCGAGGGGCACCTGCTCCTGCGCTCCGGCGCCACCGCCCTGGGCGGGCGGCTGCCGGTGAACGTCAGCGGGGGGCTGCTCAGCCGCGGGCATCCCATCGGGGCGACGGGCTGCGCGCAGCTCGTCGAGATCTACGACCAGCTCACCGGACGGGCCGGCGGCCGGCAGGTCGAGGGGGCCCGGGTGGGCATGGCCGTGAACGCCGGCGGCTGGCTGGCGGGTACCTACGCGGCCGCGGTCGCGACCATCCTTGAGAAGGTGGCCTGACGATGGGCAAGCGAGTCGATCTGGAGACCCTTTTCCACGAGCAGGTGGCCGACGGGGTCGTGCTGGTGACGCTCAACCGTCCGGACCGCGGCAACGGTGTCGTGCCGGAGCTCGTCCGCGACCTGCTGGCGGCGCTGACGGCGCTCGAGGCCGACCGCACGGTGCGCTGCCTGGTCCTCACCGGTGCCGGCCGGCAGTTCTCCGCCGGCGCCGACCTGAAGGCGATGCGGGAGTACATCGACCACCGGCTCGCCGTCGAGCAGGAGCCCTACAACGCCCGGGTGCTCTTCCCGGTCACCCAGCGGGTCGTCGCCTCGCGGCTGCCGACAATCGCGGCGATCAACGGCGGCGCCACCGCGGGCGGCCTCGATCTCGCCCTGGCCTGCGACCTGCGGATCGCCTCGACAGTGGCCAGGCTGGGCGAGACCTACATCAACATCGGGCTGCCGCCCGGCAACGGCGGGACGTGGTTCCTGCCCAGGCTCCTCGGCTCCGGCCTCGCGGCCGAGCTGGCCCTGACCGGCGAGCTGCTCGACGCCGCCCGCGCGCTCGAGATCGGGCTGGTCAACCGGGTGGTCGAGCCCGACGAGCTGATCCCGGCCGCCGTCGAGCTGGCCTCGAAGATCGCGGCGAAGTCCTGGCGGGCCGTCGAGGCGACCAAGCAGGCGCTGCGCTCGGCCTGGCAGGTCGATCTCGCCACCGCGATGACGACCAGCTACTGGAGCGTGGCGGCGCTGCACCACGGCCCCGACCTGTCCGAGGGCATCGACGCCTTCCTGCAGCGCCGCCCACCCGTCTTCAACCGCCCGGCCGGCCCCTGACGGAAACATCCGCGCCGGTTGCCCGCGCACACGGCGGGGCGGGGCGGGAGTATTCCGGACGGTCGCCGTGGGCGGCGGCGCCGGTTGCCCGCGCACACGGCGGGGCGGCCTGAAACTCCAGGTCATCCGCTGGGCGGAACAGCGGGGACCGGCTGCTGGACGGACCAGGCGGCGGGCAGCGCCAGGACCATCGTGAGCCCGCCGCCGGGGGTGTCGTCGGTGACGAGGGAGCCGCCCATGGCCTCGGCCAGGCCGCGGGAGAGGGCGAGGCCGAGCCCGACACCAGTGGTGTTGTCCCGGTCACCGAGGCGCTGGAACGGCTGGAAGACCCGGTCCCGGTTCTCCGCCGGGATACCGGGCCCACGGTCGATGACCCGCAGCTCGACCCTGTCCTCCAGCGCGCTCGCGGTGATGACGGGATGGGTCCCCGCCGGGGAGTGCCGCAGGGCGTTGGCGGCGAGGTTGACCACGATCCGCTCCAGCAGCGCGGGGTCGGCGTAGATGTCGGGCAGGCCGTCCGGCACCTGGATCTCCACCGTCCGGCCGGGTGCCCCGAGCTCGTCGAGGGCGTGCGGGACGACGTCGTCGAGACCGGTCTGGCGGGGGAAGACGCTGAGCACCCCGGCCTGCAGCCGGCTCATGTCCAGCAGGTTGTCGACGAGCCGGCTGAGCCGGTCCATGGACTCGTCGGCGGTGGCCAGCAGCTCCGCCTGCTCGTCCGGCGTCCAGACGACGTCCTGGCTGCGCAGGCTCGCGACGGCCGCCTTGGCCGAGGCCAGCGGTGAGCGCAGGTCGTGGCTGACCGCGGCCAGCAGGGCGGTGCGCACCCGGTCCGCCTCGGCCAGCGGCCCGGCCTCGGCGGCGGCTTCGGCGAGCCGGCGTTGCTCAAGGGCGAGCGCGGCCTGCACGGCGAACGCGGCGAGTATCCGGCGGTCCGCGGCCGGCAGTGGGCGTCCGCGTAACACCAGGGCGAGGTTGTCGCCGACCGGCACGTCCACGTCGCCCTCCTCGGGACGCGCGCACGGGTCGACGCCCACGCTGTGGACGGCACGCCAGCCCCGGCCGCCCGGGCGCGGCGGCCTGTCACCGTCCGTGGCGATGGCTGCCCGCGCGTCACCCGCTCCCCCGGTGCGCCGTACATCCTGCCCGTCCTGCCCGTCCTG
>NZ_CEVIVC010000022.1:0-1729 GCF_982290645.1 Protofrankia sp. CiP1_Cm_nod4 | reverse complement strand
CTGTGCGCGCCGTGCCCGTTCTGCCCGCTCCGCGTGTCATGATCGCTCTGCTCGCTGTCATCCGTGCGCTCGAGGAGGGTCGCGGCCGTCATCCCGAAGGTCTCCCGGACCCGTTCGAGCAGGGCCGGCAGCGCGTCCTCACCGCGCAGGACGCTGCCGGCGAGCACGGACAGGGTGGCGGCCTCGGCGGAGGCCCGCACCGCCTGGGTGTACCGGCGGGCGGCGAGGTCGACCACCCTGCTGACCATGATTCCGACAAGGACGAAGGCGACCAGCGCGAAAGCGTTGTTGCGTTCCGCTATCGTCCAGCGGTGGTGGGCGGCGAAGAAGTAGTAGTTCAGCAGCAGGGAGCTGGCGACCGCGGTGAGCAGCGCCGGCCAGAACCCGCCCACCAGCGCGGTGACCACCACCGCCAGCAGGTAGACGAGGACGTCGGTGGTCACGTTGAGTGAGCCCCGGGAGTGCGCGAGCGCGACTGTCAGCAGCGGCAGGAGGACCGCGGCCATCGCGGTCGCGATCAGCCGGCGCCGGGGCCGCAGCCCGTGGGCGAGGCGCGGCAGGCGCCATCCCCGGCCGGCCTCCTCGTGGGTGACCATGTGGACGTCGATCGACCCGGACAGTTTCGTGGTGGTGACGCCGATCCCGGGGCTGAGCACCTGGGCGAAGCGTCCCCGCCGGCTGGCCCCGAGCACCAGCTGGGTGGCGTTCTCCGCGCGGGCGAAATCCAGCAGCGCGGCCGGGACGTCGTCGCCGATGACGTGGTGGTAGGTGCCGCCGAGGCTTTCCGCCAGCGCCCGCTGGCGGGCCAGCCCGGGGGTTCGCCCCGGTCAGCCCGTCGGAGCGGGCGACATGAACCGCAAGCAGGTCGGCGCCCTTGCTGCGGTCGGCGATCCGGACCGCCCGGCGGATCAGCGTGTCGCCCTCGGGCCCGCCGGTGAGGGCGACGACGACCCGCTCCCGAGTCTCCCAGGTGCCGGATATCCCGTGTTCGGCCCGGTACCGGTCAAGCTGCTCGTCGACCTTGTCAGCCACCCACAGTAACGCGATCTCCCGCAGCGCGGTGAGGTTACCCACCCGGAAGTAGTTCGACAGCGCCGCGTCGATCTTCTCCGGGGCGTAGATGTTGCCGTGGGCCATCCGCCGACGCAGCGCCTCCGGCGCCATGTCGACCAGTTCCACCTGGTCGGCCTGGCGGACGGCCTCGTCGGGCACCGTCTCCCGCTGCGCCACCCCGGTGATCGTCTCGACCACGTCGTTGAGCGACTCCATGTGCTGGATGTTGACGTTGGAGATGACGTCGACACCCGCGTCGAGGAGCTCCTGGACGTCCTGCCAGCGCTTCGCGTTGCGGCTGCCGGGGATGTTGGTGTGGGCGAGCTCGTCGACGACCGCGACCGCGGGCCGGCGCGCGAGCACGGCGTCGACGTCCATCTCGGTGAACGTCGAACCGCGGTAGGAGATCTCCCGACGCGGGACGACCTCCAGCCCGGCGAGCAGGGCGGCCGTCCGGGGACGGCCGTGGGTCTCGACGAAGCCGACGACCACGTCGGTGCCCCGGTCCCGCCGCCGGTGCGCCTCGTCGAGGGCGGCGAACGTCTTGCCCACGCCCGGCGCCGCACCGAGGTAGACCCGCAGGGTTCCCCGACTCACGACGTCCATCGTGCGCCGTTCCCGCCATCGTGGCCATACCCGTGCCCGGCCCGTACCGGCGGCGGGCGGGTGCCGGTAC
>NZ_CEVIVC010000021.1:51402-55419 GCF_982290645.1 Protofrankia sp. CiP1_Cm_nod4 | reverse complement strand
GAGGTGGTCTGCGTGGGCAGGCTTGCCGACGGCGTCCGAAGATCTTCGCGGGGGGCGGCGGCGAGGGGGCCGCTGTTGTGCTCGAGCAGGCGGAACCGCCCGTGGGAGCGGCGCAGCAGCGACCATCGGCAGTTCCCCAGCGGGCCGAAGGCCCACCACGTCGACGGCGGTACGTCGAGCAGCCGGCCGATGAGGGCGCGGGCGGTGCCGCCGTGGAGCACCAGCACGACCAGCCTGTCGTCGCCGGGCGGCCCGCCGGCGAGGAGATCCTCCACGACGGCGATCGCCCGGGCGCCGACCTCCTCGTAGGTTTCGCCGCCGCCGCGGCGGACGTCCTCGCCGCGGTGCCAGGCCGCCGCCTCCGCGGGGAAGCGCTCCGCGGCCTGTCGCGCGGTCAGGCCCGACCACTCCCCCAGCGCGATCTCGCGCAGCCGGGCGTCCACCTGGACGGTCAGGCCCAGCTCGGCGGCGGTCGACCGGCAGCGCAGCAGGTCCGAGGAGACCACGACGTCCGGCGCGAGCGCGCGGACCGCCGGTGCCACCAGCCGGGCCTGGGCCCGGCCGGTGGCGTCCAGCGGCGGGTCGGCCTGCCCCTGGAACCTGCCCAGCTCATTCCAGGCGGTGCGGCCGTGACGCCACAGCAGGACCCTCACCGGCGGCCAGCGCCGGGGGCCGCCACTTCCACCCGGCGGGCGAGGTCACGGTCGGTGAAGGTGATCCGTGGGCAGTCCTTCCACAGCCGTTCCAGGTCGTAGTACGTCCGCTCCTCGCCGTGCTGCACGTGCACCACGATGTCGGCGAAGTCGAGCAGCACCCAGCGTCCCTCGCGTTCCCCCTCGCGGCGGACCGGCTTGGCGCCGAAGCCGCGCAGCCGCTCCTCGATCCCGTCGACGACGGCCTTGACCTGCCGTTCGTTGTCCGCGGACGCGACGAGGAAGCAGTCCGTGATGGCAAGACGCTCGCTGACATCGAGGATGACGATGTCGCGGGCGAGCTTGTCCGCCGCGGCCTGCGCCGCTTCGAGGGCGAGCTCGACGGCTCGCGGGGATGCGGTCACGAATACACCTCTCCGGGTTGGATGGTTGTCGGGCTCCGGTCGGTCGTCGGTGGATCGTCGGCCGGGACCGTCACCCGCGCTGGTACGGCCGGTTCATCCTCCGTTTCCGTCGATGACCGACCGGCTGGGCCGCGGGCGTGCGCCGGACCAGCCTGCGTGCTGCCTGTCCAGCCTGACACAGACAACACTTTCACGGGCCTGGATCTGCCCCACGCCGGCTATGCTGGCCCGCCGGACCGGTCAGGCCGGCCGGGCCGGCGGGATCGGTCCGACCGGCCGGGTCGTGTGGCCGGTACAGGCCGCTCTTGGCGATGAAACGCACCACCCCGTCCGGGGTGAGGTACCAGATCGGTGCCCCACGGCTGACCCGGGCCCGGATGTCGGACGACGAGATCGCCAGTGCCGGCACCTCCAGCAGGCTGACGGCGTCCACCGGCAGGCTCGCGTCGAGCTCGAGCTGGTAGCCGGGCCGGGTGACGCCCACGAAGTGGGCCAGCCCGAACAGCTCCTGGACGTCCCGCCAGCTGAGGATCTGCGCCAGCGCGTCCGCGCCGGTGATGAAGAACAGCGTGGCGTCGCCGCGCTGGCGGCGCAGGTCACGCAGCGTGTCGATGGTGTAGGTCGGCCCGCTGCGGTCGACGTCGATCCGGCTCACCGTGAAACGAGGGTTACCCGCCGTCGCGAGAAAGGTCATGAGGTATCTGGCCTCGGCCGGCGACACCTCCCGGTCGGCCTTCTGCCACGGCTGCCCGCTGGGGACGAAGACCACCTCGTCCAGGTCGAACAGGGCGGCGACCTCGCTGGCGGCCACCAGGTGGCCGTTGTGCACCGGGTCGAAGGTCCCGCCCATCACACCGAGCCTCACGAACGGACAGTAACCGGAGCACGGCGTGGTTTCGACATCTCGCCGGATGTATCACATCTGACGGCGCCCGTCAGGACCGCTGTCACACACCGGGCCTGACGAGCGAAGAAAGCGAGGAGACAGCGCATCGGGACGGACGGGCGCCGGACCCGCGGCAGACCACGGGAACGACGCTTGCGGGCACCGTGCGGGACAACCGGGTGCCGGCGGGAAAACCACGGGTGCCGGCGGAAAACCCGGGTGCCGGCGGAAAACCCGGGGGTCAGCGGGAAAGCCGGGGGCGGCGGGAAGTTCGGCAGCCACCGGGAAGCGGCCGTGACCGTGCCCCGCCGCAGGCCCGCTAGGCTTGAAGTGTCGCAACCATTTTGGGCTGGCCGTGACCGGTTGCCCGTGCCTGCCACTTCTTCCGCCCGAGGGGGCCCGCCTGATGCCGCCCAGTCCGCTCGCGGGCCGGCCCGCGCCACCCGACATCCTCATCGACGTGGACGCGCTGCTGGCCGCCTACCACGACGAGCATCCCGACCCCGCCGAGGCCTCCCAGCGGGTCGCGTTCGGGACGTCCGGGCACCGCGGATCGTCACTGCGACGCTCCTTCAACGCCGACCACATCGTCGCGGTCACGCAGGCGATCTGCGAGCACCGCGCCGCGCACGGGGTGGCCGGGCCGCTGTTCCTCGGCATCGACACGCACGCCCTGTCCGCGCCGGCCCGCGACAGCGCGCTGACGGTGCTGGCCGCGCACGGGGTGGACGTGCGCGTCGCCCCCGGCGACGAGGCCACCCCCACCCCGGTGATCTCCCACGCGATCCTCACGCACAACACCGGCCGCGGGGCCGTCGGCCAGGCCGCCGCCACCCGGCCGGGCGGGACCGCGGACGGGATCGTCGTCACGCCGTCGCACAATCCCCCGGCGGACGGCGGGTTCAAGTACAACCCGCCGAACGGCGGGCCGGCCGACACGACCATCACCTCCTGGATCCAGGACCGCGCGAACGCCCTGCTCGCCGACGGGCTGCGCGGCGTCCAACAGGTCTCCCTCGAGCGGGCCCGGGCCGCGGCCACCGTGCACGACTACGTCTCGGCCTACGTCGACGACCTGCCGTCCGTGATCGACCTCGACGCCATCCGCGGCGCGGGGGTGCGCATCGGTGTCGACCCGCTGGGCGGGGCGAGCCTGGTCTACTGGCAGGCCATCGCCGAGCGTTACAAACTCGACCTGGACGTGGTCAACGCCACCATCGACCCGCGGTTCGGCTTCATGACCGTCGACTGGGACGGCAAGATCCGGATGGATCCGTCGTCACCGTACGCGATGGCCTCCCTGCTGCGGCTGAAGGACTCCTTCGACGTGGCGCTGGCCAACGACGCCGACGCCGACCGGCACGGCATCGTGACCCCGGCGGCCGGCCTGCTCAACCCCAACCACTACCTGTCGGCGGCCATCTCCTACCTGTTCGCGCACCGCGCCGACTGGCCGGGCGCGGCGGCGGTCGGCAAGACCCTGGTCAGCTCCAGCATGATCGACCGGGTGGCGGCCGGGCTCGGGCGCGGCCTCGTCGAGGTCCCGGTCGGCTTCAAGTGGTTCGTGGACGGGCTGGTCGACGGCTCGCTCGGCTTCGGCGGGGAGGAGAGCGCCGGGGCGTCGTTCCTGCGCCGCGACGGCCGGGTCTGGACCACCGACAAGGACGGCCTGATCCCCTGCCTGCTCGCCGCGGAGATCACCGCCGTCACCGGGCGGGACCCGGGACGCCTGTACGAGGAGCTGACCGGCCGGTTCGGCGCGCCCGCCTACCGCCGGGTCGACGCGGCGGCGTCCCCCGCGCAGAAGAAGATCCTGACCTCCCTCACCCCGGCGGACCTCGACGCCAGCACACTCGCCGGCGAGCCGGTGCGCGCCGCGCTCTCGCACGCCCCGGGCAACGGGGCTGCGATCGGCGGGGTGAAGGTCGTCACCGAGAACGCCTGGTTCGCAGCCCGGCCGTCCGGCACCGAGGACGTCTACAAGATCTACGCGGAGAGCTTCCGCGGCCCCGAGCATCTTGAGACGGTCCTCGCCGAGGCCCAGGCGGTCGTGGACGCCGCGCTGCGTCGCTGA
>NZ_CEVIVC010000021.1:50204-50989 GCF_982290645.1 Protofrankia sp. CiP1_Cm_nod4 | reverse complement strand
CCGTCGCAGGAGGCGGTAGCCGGCGAAACCGGCCCCGGCCAGCAGCCCGACCAGGACGATCGGCCCGATCAGGCCGACGATCACGGCCACTCCGCCGGTGAAACGGTCCCAGGACAGCCGCAGCGCCCCGGTCAGGCCGTCGTCGTCGTCCGGGTCCGGCCTGGTCGTGACCGCTCCCCGCTCGCTGATCCGTATCGTGAGGGTCGCGAGGTCACTGGCGTCGGCCAGCACCTGGCGCTGCCCCTCGAGCTGTTCGATCCGTGCCTGCACGTCGTCGATCCGCTGCTGGACGGCGAGAACCTCCCCGATCGAGCCGGCCTTGCCCAGCAGGGCCAGGTAGGTGTCGCGCGAACCGCTCAGCGCCTTCAGCCGGGCCTGGAGATCCACGTACTCGCCGGTGACGTCCTGTGAGGAGACGGTCGATGCCCGGACCTCGCCGGCCTTCCCGACCTGGCCGCGCAGGTCGTCGAACGACCTGGTCGGCACCCGCAGGGTGACGGTCGCGCGCTGCTGGCCGTCGTCGGAGGCGCCCGGGGTGCCGGCGCTGTCCAGCGAGGCGAGATAGCCGCCCAGCCCCTGCGCCGCCGTCGAGACGGCGGTGACCGCCGCGTCGACGCCGCCCGGACGCACCTGAAGCGACATCGAGCCGGTCCGGACGATCCTGGGCTCGGCTCCGGCCGGCCGGGCCGGGTCGGCGGCCCGCGCCGTCGGCGCGGAGCCGGCGGCGAGGCCGGACCCGGCTCCGGATTCGGCCGCACGTGCGCCGCCGGCCACGGGCGCGGACG
>NZ_CEVIVC010000021.1:46584-49608 GCF_982290645.1 Protofrankia sp. CiP1_Cm_nod4 | reverse complement strand
GGCGCGACCATCCGCGAATCGCCCGCGGCCTGCCCGTCACCGCCCACAGCGGACGACCCCGGCTGTGACAGCGGCATGTCGATGGCTGGCAGCGGGAAACTCGACGACGAGCCGGAGGTATCCGACCAGCTACCGATCGCGACAACACCGCCGACAACGGCCACGACCCCGACGACGACCGCCACGCCGATCACGCGCCGCCTGGAGATGCCGCGCACGCCCGCGCCCCTCGCGCCCGCCAGCCCTCCCGTGGCCGCCGCGCCTCCTCCGGCCGTCGCGCCTTCCGGGGCCGTCGCGGCACCGCCCCACCAGTCCGCGCCAGGCGCCGACGCCGATGTCGCCACCGAAGTCGATGCCGGCCCTGGTGGTGGCGCCACCGCCGTCGTCGCGGGCGCCGCCGGGGCGCTGTCGGGATCCTGTACGTCCGGACCTGTTCTGACCATCCCGGTGGCCACCCTTCCGTCAGGTGTCAGCTCTCACGCTGCCAGCTCCTGGAAGGTTGGACGCTCGCCCAGCCGCTTCGGTTCACCCCAATTTCCCGATCACGTCGTGAAACGTCCGCCAGGGTGAAGACGATCGGCTCAGGAGGGCAGGAGGCGTTCGATGAAGGTCTGGAGCTGTTCGACGTTGCGGCATTCGACCATCTCGTCGACCAGGTCGGCGTAGGCGCGGGTGGCCGAGTCGCCCGAGCCCCAGTAGGTGCGCGGCTCGGGGTTGAGCCAGTAGGCGTGCCGGGCCTGCGCGCACAGCTTCCCGAACACCGGCGCGGCGGTCGCGCGGTAGTTGTTGCGGGCGTCCCCGAGCACGAGCAGGGAGGTCTTCGGGCCGACCGCCTCCGGATACCGGTCGGCGAACACCTCGAAGGCGTGCCCGTAGTCGCTGTGCCCGTCGAACCACACCAGGTCGGCTCCGTTGGCTATCCGCGCCATCATGTCGCCGAGGTCGGCTCCCCGCAGGAAACGGGTGATCTCGTCGGTGGTGTCGATGAACGCGAACGCCCGGACCCGGGCGAACTGCTCCCGCAGCGCATGCGTCAGCAACAGCGTGAAGTGCGCGAACGACGCCACCGACCCGGAGACGTCGCACAGCACGACGAGTTCGGGCTTGTGCGGCTTGTGCGGCCGGTGACGGGTCTCCAGCGGCACCCCGCCGGTGGCCAGCGAGGAGCGCACCGTGCGGCGGAAGTCGAGCCGGCCGGAGCGCCCGAGGCGGCGACGCGCGGTCAGCCTGGTCGCGAGCCTGCGGGCGAGCGGGTGGACCAGGCGGCGCAGCTCCGCCAGGTCCCGCTGGGAGGCGCGCAGGAAGTCGACCTGCTCCGCCAGCGGCTTGACCGCGCTCTTCGCGGCCGCGTCGGCCCCGCGTTCCTCGGCGAGCCGGCGACGCACCTCGCTGGCGACCATCTCCTCGAAGGCACGGATGCGCTCAATGATCGTCTGCCGGGCGACCCGCTCGGCGAGGCCGCCGGCCTCCTGGTCGCCGAGCATCGCGCTCAGCAGGTCGGCGACCAGGGTGTCCGGGGACAGTGCCCGCAGGGCCCGGTAGGCGAACCAGGAGCGCCGGCCGGGCGCGCCCGGCGCCGACCCGAACCTGGTCACGGCCTCGCGGGCGAGGCGGCGCAGCTCCTCGTCGTCCCCGCGCAGCAGGACGTCCAGCAGTTCCCCGCGCAGGGCCTGGCGCAACAGCTCAAGATCGTTTTCGCTGTCGGGCGCGCCGGCCGGCCGGCTCGGATCCGTTGCCGTTCCCGGTGTGCCGTCCTCGCCGGCCAGGAAGTCGTCAACGGACAGCCCGTCACCGATCACCGGCGGGAAGTAGAGGTCGAACAGTGTGTCGAAGGTCACCCGGTTGGTCGGGCGTTTGCACATCGTCGCCGCGAACCCGGCGCGCAGCGCCTCCCTGTCGAGCGGCCCGACGGCTGTGAGCGCGCGGACGGCGTCCACGGTCTCGGCGCTGCTCACCGCCATCCCCGCCTGTCGCAGCGCGGCAGTGAACACCACCGTACGGTCCAGCAGACTCATACCCGGCATCCCATCGGGTCACATAGTGCAACATAATGTTACTTTATGTTATAAAAACCCAGGCTGGGAACGATCAGTTAGAGCCGAGCTTGAGCTGGCCGATGGCTCGCGCCTGATCACTCACATGCTTGAGGACGACACCCAGGGTGGACGCCACGGCCTCCTCGTCGAAGGTGTCGATCCCCAGCGCCAGGACCGTCCGCGCCCAGTCGATCGTCTCGGCGATCGACGGGACCTTCTTCAGCTCCATCGCGCGCAGCGCCCGGATCGTGCCGACGATCGCCTCAGCCAGCCGCTCGGGCAGCTCCGGCACACAGGCGAGGACGATCTCCTTCTCCCGCGCCGGGGACGGGTAGCCCAGGTGCAGGTACAGGCAGCGGCGCTTGAGCGCCTCGGACAGCTCCCGGGTCGCGTTGCTGGTCAGCACCACGAGCGGGCGCTGGTGAGCGACGATCGTGCCCAGCTCGGGGATGGTCACCTGGAAGTCGGAGAGCACCTCCAGCAGCAGGCCCTCGACCTCGACGTCGGCCTTGTCGGTCTCGTCGACGAGCAGCACGGTCGGCTCGGTGCGCCGGATCGCGGTCAGCAACGGCCGGGACAGCAGGAACTCGTCGCTGAAGATGTCGTCGTGGGTCTCGTCCCAGGCCTCGTCACGACCGGCCTGGATGCGCAGGAGCTGCTTCTTGTAGTTCCACTCGTACAGCGCCCGGGCCTCGTCCAGCCCCTCGTAGCACTGTAGACGGATCAGTTCGGCGCCGGTCGCGGACGCGAGGGCCTTGGCGAGCTCGGTCTTGCCCACGCCGGCCGGCCCCTCGACGAGCAGCGGCTTGCGGAGCCGGTCCGCGAGGAAGACCGTCGTCGCTATGGCATGATCCGCCAGGTAGCCGGCCGCTCGCAGCCGGTCGTGAACATCCGCCACATCGGCGAAAGCGTGCTGCTGTAGCGGCATATACACCTCTTGTGTGATTCAGCCTCTCGTCCATAGTGCCAGCGATGGGCTGCTCGAGGC
>NZ_CEVIVC010000021.1:40063-46297 GCF_982290645.1 Protofrankia sp. CiP1_Cm_nod4 | reverse complement strand
GGGCAGTACCAGCACATACAGGGGAGACCGGAACATACAGGGGAGGCAGAACCATGAACGTCGCTTTTCTCGGCATGGGACGGATGGGACGGGAGATGGCCCGCCACATCGTCGAGGCCGGCCACCAGCTGACGATCTGGAACCGGACGCCGGGCCGGGCCCGGGAACTGGTGGCCGCGGGCGCGCGTGAGGCCGCCTCCGTACGGGACGCGGTGGCCGCCGCCGAGGCGGTCGTGCTGATGCTCTTCGACGACGCGTCCGCCCGTCAGGTGCTCGACGACGTGATCGCCGGCGCGCCCCCGCACACCCTCGTGATCAACACGACGACGATCGCGCCTGCGGCCGGGCGGGAACTCGGGCGGGTGGCCGCCGCGGCCGGGCTGCGCTACGTGGAGGCACCCGTGGTCGGGACGACCGGGCCGGCCCGGGACGCCACCCTGCGCGTGCTGGTCGGCGCGAGCGGACCGGACGCGGCCGCCGCCGAGAAGCTGCTGTCCCTGTTCGGCACCACCCGGCACGTCGGCGGCGTCGGTACCGCGACGGCGTTGAAGGCCGTCGTGAACCTGGGCCTGGCGCTGGCCACCGGGGCTCTCGGCGAGGTGCTGCGGCTCGGCTCGGACCTGGGCGTCGACCGTGACCTGCTGCGTTCCGAGCTCGCCGGCGGCGCACTGGGGTTCATCCTGGGCTACAAGGGGTCGATGCTCACGAGCAACGACTTCCAGCCCGCCACGTTCACCCTCGACGGCATGATCAAGGATCTGCGGATCGCCACCGGCTCGGCCCGCCGGCCGCTGCCGATGGCCACGAGCGCTCTCGCGCTGGCCACGGAGGCCTCCGACGCGGGGCACGGCCAGGAGGACTTCGCCAGCCTCGCCGCCTACTACACCGCGACCTGACCACCGCCGCGGGCGGCGTCGGGGGGTCAGGTACGGCCGGCGATCAGTAGCGGGATGTCATGGGCGTAGTCGGCGACCTTGGTGCCGGCGAGGTAGGCGACACGGGCGGTCCCGTCCGGGCTGAAGGCCGTCACCTGCGTGCCGTGCGAGACGGTCACCGACCCGTCGGGCTGCCGCCGCGGCCGCTCAAGCGTGACGCCGAGCTGCTCGGCGTCACCGGCGGTCGTCTCGAACGGGCCGGTCAGCCCGATGAACGACGGGTCGAACTGGGCCAGCCAGCTGCCCAGGGCCGCCGGGGTGTCCCGATCCGGATCGGACGTGACGAACACCACGGACACTTTGGCACGGTCAGCCGGCGGCAGCGTGCTGAGCGCGGCGGCGATGTCGGCCATGGTGGTCGGGCAGATGTCCGGGCAGTGGGTGTAACCGAAGAACAGCAGGGTGAGCCGGCCGGCGGTGGCCGCCCGGAAATCGTAGGGACGCCCGTCCGTGCCGGTCAGCCGGATGTCCGGCTTGCTCAGCGGCTGCTGTAAGACCACCCCGCGCACGCCCGCGGCACCCGGGAGATCGTCGAGGTGTACCAGCCCGTTGCCACGCTGGCCGGCCGTTCCCGAGGAGCCGCAGCCGGTGACCAGCACGGCGAGCAGGACGCCGGCGAGGAGCACGGCGGCGAGCGTCCGGGGCCGCCATGTCCCGGGCCGCCGTGTCCCGGGCCGGAACGGGTGGGAGTTCACCCGTCAACAATGCACCCGATGGTGATACGGGCGTCGACGGCGGGACGGTCAGCCGGTGGCGCGGGCGGCCAGCCCCAGTGCGTAGTCGAGCCACCACTGGCCGGCGCCAGGCCCGCCATTGCACGTCCCGTCCGACTCCCCGGGAACTTTGATCCACAGATACGCGTCGACGACCGGGTCACCTGTGTTGCCGGTCGGCGCGGCGCCCAGCGCCCGGCCCGGCGGGTTGCACCAGGCGTTGCTGGCGGCCGGGCCGAGCCCGTTGCGGCTGGTGTCGATGACGGCCCGGGCGGTGCCACCCAGCGCCGCGGACACCGCGGCGGCATAGGCACGCTCGTCCGGCGTCTCGTCGAAGTTCGAGACGTTCAGGGCGAAGCCACGGGCCCGGTCGACGCCGGCGGCGCGCAGCCTGGCGGCGGTGTCGGCGGCGCTGTGCCAGGTGGCGTTCCCGGCGTCGAGATAGACGGCCGCGCCGACGTGGGCAAGCACGTCCACCGCGTTCCCCAGCAGCGAGTACCGGGTCTGGCGGTCGGCCGCGGACAGGCAGTCGGTCTGGGAGATCGCGTCGGGCTCGAGGATGACCGCCGCCGGGCCCCGGCCGATACCGGCGGCGAAAGCGGCGATCCACGCCCGGTAGGCATCTGGGCTACCGGCTCCGCCAGCGGAGTAACTGCCGCAGTCACGGTTGGGGATCGCGTAGGCGACCAGCACCGGCAGCGCGCCGGTAGCGCGGATCTCGTCCACGCGCCCGGCGACCCTGGCCCGCACGGCGTCCGGGTTCGCGGTGTCACCGCCGAACCAGTCGGCGTGCGAGGTGTTCGCTATCCGGCTCAGCGCGGCGGCGTCCGCGGGCGCGCTGTTACGCAGCCGGGCGACCGCGGCCATGGCGTCGCTGTCGGGATCGACGTAGAACCTGGCCCCGGCGAACGGATTGCTGCTGGCCGTCGCCGGCGCCGCCGACGGCGGCCGGGCCGGCGGCGGCGGCGGCGCGCTGGGAGCCTCGGTGTGCTCGGCGGGATGCGTGGGCCGCGCGGCTGGCGCGGCAGGGGTCTGCCCCGGTACCGGAGCCAGCGAGCCGAGAAGCGCGGCGACGGCGGTCAGCGGCCCGGGAGGCACCGTACCGACCGGACGCGGTATCACCACGTCCACGGAGGACGAGACCGGAGAGGTCCTGGGAAACACCACCCGTACACAACCGAAACCCGCGAATACGGCGGCGGCGACGACCGGCGTCAGCCATATCCATAGCGGCCGACGGGATTTCGGACGATGCGCATGGCGGGCGGCCCGGCGTCCGGGCCCTCCATGCACGTCTGTCGACACACGACCTCCGAACGGGCGGTTGGATGCGCTCGTTTTCTTGCTCAACCCTCTGTCCGCAGCGGCAGTTTAGCAGCGACCGCGCTGACGGTGCGGAAAGCCGACACAGGCCGGCACCCAACGCCACCAGCCACGCCGGAATCGTGTCGGCAGGACGACAGCAACGACCGCCGGCGGCGACTTCCGGCTACCAGAAAAACAATGGACGTTGTTTTTTCATTGTGAATTCGCCGGAGCGGCGGACGGGACAACTGCCACCGGCGGTGGGCATATCCGCCCGGGCGGCCCGAGCCCCACCCGCCCGGGCGGGACGAACCGACATGAAGGACGTTGTTCTGTTTCGCGGTGGCCGGGCACCGCGAGCCCCCTGGCCGGGAGCGCAATCCAGCGAATCATGCCGAAACGGGTGGCCGGCGCGCCGGAACCAGCCCGTCCGGCCAACGGCCGCGGACGGTCCGGGAACACCCTGGGTACGACGGGCCGTTGCCCGCCCGGGTGGGGAAGGCCCCGTTCAGGACGTGGCGTTGCGGACGAGCTCGTCGGCCTGGGCCGGCCACCAGGTGCCGGCTGGCGGGTTGTTCCGGCCGCACTCCCCGTCACTGGCTCCCGGCACCTTGATCCAGAGAAGGGCGTCCGCACGTGGGCTGCCGGTGTCGGTGGTCGATGTGGTTCCCAGCCCCCGCCCCGGCGGGTTGCACCAGGCGTCCTTCAGGTCGCCCCTGGCCGGGCCACGGCCGTTGCGCGAGGTGTCGACCACGAAATGACTGCCGCCGGTCAGCGCCGAGATCACGTCGGCGCGGGCCACCTCGTCGTGGGTGTGGTAATAGTTCGACACGTTGACGGCGAACCCACGGGCCCGCTGCACGCCCGCCCGCGTCAGGCGGTCGGCGATGACCGGCGCCGCCGTCCACCCGCAGTTGGCCCCGTCCAGGTACACGCTGGTGCCGGAAAGCCCGCCGTAGACGTCGACGGCGTCGTTGAGCAGCCGGTAACGCTCGTCCTGCTCGGCATGCCCCAGATGGTCCAGCTGTGCCAGTGAGTCGGGTTCCAGGATGACGACGGCGTCGCGGTGGCCGATGCCCGCCGCGACCTTCCTGGTGAAGGCCTGGTAGGAGGCGGCGTCGGGCAGACCGCCGGCGGAGAAGCCCGCGCCGACGTCACGGTGCGGGATCGCGTAGACCATGAAGACGGCGGTGGCGCCGGTGCGTTCCGCCTCGGCCGCGCGTGCCGCCACCTGGGCCTGGACGCCGTCCCCCAGCCAGTCCCCGACGGGGTAGGCCAACGGCTTGGCCGCGATCGTGGCGGCGGCCGTCCCGGCTGCCGGGTCCTGCCGCGCAGCCTGGGCCGGCTGGCTGTCGGGGTCGACGAGGAACGGCGCCCGGGGTGCCGGGCCGTGCGGGCCGGGCCCCGCCACCGCGCCGTGGCCGGCGGGGTCCCCGGCGGGGCACTGCGGGCCGACCGCGGTCAGCGCGGAGGTCGTGGCCGGGGACGAGCCCGGCCCGTCCGAGCCGCCGCACGCGGAGAGCACCGAGATGGCGCCGGCGACCGCGGTGGCCCTGACCCGGGTACCTCGCCGTGGCCGGTCAGCTCCCGGCCCCCGCTCCCCCGTGACGCAGCGGACCAGCCTGGAGATCAATACAGGCCCTCCTCATCCAACATGAACCCAGGTGGCGACGGAGGGAACACCCTCGTCGTTGGTCACAAAAAGCATGTACCAGTCTGGCGGAAGCAGGTTGGGGTTCTCGGGGACGTCCAGTGTGACGCTGCCACCCGTCTGCTGGGTGATCGGCAGCGCCACGGAGCGTTGCTCGGTGTCGGTGACGTGGGTGTAGGCACCCGGCCGGATCAGACGCACCTTCGCCGCCGGCTGGGACGACTTCACGGTGATGGCCGTGCCCCGGGTGATCTTGGCCGGCACCTCGGAGACCGCCGGACGCTCGCCCTTGTAGAGGTAGGGCGGGGAGTACACCTCGACCCGGGTCTCGAAGGAGTTGTCGTCGCTGAGCGGGTTGGAGCCGAAGACCGCCACCCGCCCGTCCGGCAGCAGCAGGTACTCGGAGTGGTAGTCACGGCCAACGCGCGGATCGGCCGCCGGGGTGAAGCTGTTGGTGTCCGGATGGTAGGTCTCGGCGGTCAGCGAGTCCTTGGCCCGGTAGCCGGCGGAACCACCGGAGACCAGCACCGTGTCGTCGGGCAGGACGACCGCGCCGGGATACCGTTTGGCCACCGTCAGGTTCGGGCCGCTGACATAGGCGGGCGCGGGCGCGGAGAGGTCGACGATGGCGGTCCGGGCGCTCGCGGCCTGGGTGTCGCCGACGCCGCCGCCGGCAATGAACATCACCTTCTGGTCCTGCGCCGGCGCAAGCATGATCGTCCCGGCCGTCTCGTTGATCTCCGGCTCGGGCAGCCCGTTGACCGGCTGGAAGGAGTTGTCCGCCAGGTTCCACAGGCCGGGCTGGCGCTCGGAGATCTCCGCCGGGCCGTAACCGGCGTTGGCGCCGGAGAAGAACAGCCGGCCGTCCGCCGCGAGCAGCAGGGACGGGTAGGTGGGGAAGATCTTCTTCAGGTGGTGGCTGTCCTGCCATGTCCTGGTGGCCGCGCTGAACAGCTCGGTGTTGCCCTGGTCGATGTCACCGTTCTCGTCGAGGCCGGAGACCGACACCACCGTACCGTTGGCAAGGGTCACCAGGGTCGGATACCAGCGCGCGTGGTTCAGGTCGGCGGTCTTCTCGTACCGCTCGGTGTCCGGGTTGAAGATGTAGGAGTCCTTCAGCCCCTGGAACTCGTGCTTCTTGCCGTCGGGCGAGTCCTGTGCCAGGACCTCGTACTTCTTCGTCCCCCCGGCGATCAGCAGGTCGCCGTTGGGGAGGAAGGCCTGCCCCGCGCAGAAGACGTCCCACGGCGTGTAGACGTCGGTGAAGGTGTTCGCGACCGGATCCCACAGCGCGGTGGTGAACTTCCCCGCGTCGAAATTTGCCTGGTCGTTGCCGGAACCGGCCATGAGCAGTATTTTCCCGGTACGCAGCAGGGCCGCGTGAATGGACCGGGTGCCGCTGTCGGCAATGATGTCCCAACGCCCGTGGGTACGCATGTAGTCCGGCTGGTTGGACTGCCATTCGGCGTACTGCTCGCTGGCCCATGACACGGCGAACGGGCCGTTGCCGGCAAGAATCAGGACAAGCAGCACACTGAGCTGGAGCAGCCGCCGTCGGCGTACCCGGCGTTTCTGGGTGGACACCATCATGTCAGTTCCTCGAGCAGCCCGTCACCGGAAACACGGCGGC
>NZ_CEVIVC010000021.1:38847-39350 GCF_982290645.1 Protofrankia sp. CiP1_Cm_nod4 | reverse complement strand
GCCGCCGGCTGCTCGGCCGAGGCTGCCACCGCGACCGCGGACCGCCCTCCGCGCGCGGCAGCGTCCTGGGCGCGGCGGGCCGGCTTCCCCGGTTTCCCCGGCTTCCCTGATCCGGCGCCCTGCGTGGGCCGGATCAGTTTCTGCGTGGCCTCCTCGGAGTAGCCGGCCGGCCCGAGCGAGGACAGCACCGCGGGCAGGATGATCGTCTGGGTGGCCTCCTCGCGGTATCCGCCGGGCGCGGAGGCCGACAGCGCCGGCACGACCGTCGTCTGCGTGACCTCCTCACCCCGCCCGCCGGACGCGGACGCCGACAGCGCGGCCGGCCGTCTGAGCACCTTCGTGACCTCCTCGACATAACCCGAGGAGGCGGTGGCCGACGCGGCCGCGGGCACGGATCTCCCCGGAGCCGCTTTTTTCGGCCTGCTCGGTGCCGCTTTCTCCGGCGCCGATTTTCCTGGTACCGCTTCTTCCGGTGCCGGCTTTCCTGGTGCGGCTTTTTCCGG
>NZ_CEVIVC010000021.1:30424-38581 GCF_982290645.1 Protofrankia sp. CiP1_Cm_nod4 | reverse complement strand
GACGCCTTTTCCGCCGTCGCGGCGGACGCCTTTTCCGTCGTCGCGGCGGACGCCTTTTCCGTCGTCGCGGCGGACGCCTTTTCCGTCGTCACGGGCGGCGGCGCCATGGCGATGACCGCCGTGGTCTCGGAAACCGGTGCCTCGGCCACCGCCGTCCTGGCTGCCGCGGGCCTGCTTGCCGCGGGGGTGCTCAGCGAGGCTTCGGACGCGGTCGCCTGGCGAGGTATGCCCGGCTGCTCGGACGCCACCGCCGGCAGCAGGCCGGGCTCGCCGACGGGACGCAGCCGGCCCGCGATCAGGGATCCCCACCATATGAAGATGGGAAGCAGGCAGATGATCAACGATAATGCCGCCCAGACCATGTTCGCCGGATACACATGGCCGAAGCCGACCGCGGTGGCGATGGAGATCCCGGATATCGTCGCCCAGAAGATGTGCTTACGGAAGGTCAGCAGCCGGTCGGGGCTTGCGCTCTGCCCCTTGGGCGTGACCACGAAACCGAGCGGACGCCGCAGCAGCGCGCCGACGAAGGCGGTCGAGTAGAACGGCGTGCACAGCATGGAGACGAAGATCCCGGAGATGCCGGCGGTGCCCTTCTCCTCATGCGGGCTGATGTTGAACCGTCGCAGCCAGATGTAGAGCAGCAGCCTGGCCACGGCCACGTCGATGTAGAGGGCCAGCCAGGACGATATCTGCACGGTCACCCCGGTCGACCCCAGGGCCATGTAGCTGACCGTGAGCATCATTCCCATCAGCCAGGTGAGGGCGACGGTCGGGTAGTGCAGCATCAGGGTGGAGTAGTGCAGACGGTGCCCCCACGGCAGCTTCCGCAGCCGGCGGACCGACTCGGTGACCAGGACCTCGTTGGAGCCCCGAGCCCACCGCAGCTGCTGGCTGAAGAAGTCCGTCCAGGTAGCAGGACCCTCGCCAACCGCTACGACATCCGGCGTGTATACCGACTTCCAGTGCTTTCCAGAGTCAGACTGATACTCTCCGTGTACAGCGAAGGAGGTGGCCAGATCCTCAGTGATCGAATCCTGGAACCCGCCGATCTGCCGCCAGGCCGACACCCGGTATGCGTGGTTCGTGCCGACGAACATGCCGCAGTCGAACCGGTTCGCGGCCCGCTGGATGACCGAGTGGAACATGTAGTTCTGCGCTTCCGCGCCCCGGGTCAGGAAACTGTGGAAGTTCCCGTAGACCTGCGGTCCCACGACAAAGGCGACATCGGGGTCGCGGAAGTAGCCGAGCATGCGCGAGGCGAAGTTCGGCAGCGGAATGTGGTCGGGGTCGACCGACAGCACGACGTCGTAGGAGCCGCCGTGGGCGTCCAGCCAGGAGTTGTGGTTACCGTGCTTCGTTTTGGCCCGGAATCTTCCCTTCGGCTGGTTCCACCTTTCCACCCCTTTGCGGCTGAAATGGTTGACCCCGAGGTCCTTGCACATCTGGCGGACTGTCGGGTCGTCCCCCTCGTCGAGCAGCCAGATGTCGATGGGCGTGCCATAACGGATCTGCCGGGCCGCGATCAGGGTGTCGCGTACGACGTCCAACGGCTCCTTCGACGGGACGATGGTGGTCGTGAACGCGATCCGCAGGCCCGCCGGCGGCCGGACCGGCACCGGGTTGCGCATGATGTAGGCGGCCCAGCAGAGGGTGATCGAGTTCAGTAACCGGATCCCCTCGGAGACGACGATCGTCCAGAACATGACCAGGTTGCCGATGTGCACCGGTGTCGGCAGATACCTGCTCTTGGGGAAGTGGCCCGGCTGGATCAGCCAGACGAAGAACAGCGACGACAACCCGACGGTGGCTATCAACAGCGGCAGCACCATCCAGAGCTCCCGCCCTACCATCACCTTACGGTAGGCAACGCGATACTCTGTGTCAGCAGGCGGAAGGGTGAGCGGACCCGCGAGCTTCGAGAAGGAGGTGTAGTCGTAGGCCAATTCTCTTCCAAGGACTCGTGCCACCCGCGGGTTGCGGTCAGCGCCACGACATACGTCGCATGCGGGTCACATGTCGCATGCAGATCGGTGAACGGTGAACCGGTCCACGTCGGGACAGGGATGGATGCCAGGGTCTTCGTCCGTCGTCGGCGCGTTCACGGCCAGCGGCCCGCCGGCCCGGGGAGGGCGCGCGTCGACCCACGTGCCGGTGGCGTCACAGCCGGATCGGTCCGCGCCGGTCGCGCGATCCGCCAAGGACGTCATGCCACCGAGGCGCTATGGAGGCTGTGGGACACCACCCCCGGACACAGGCCCGCGGGCGCGCGGAGGCAACAGGCAGGGGACGTCACAGGGAACGCTCCAAGGGACGTCACGGGCGCCGGCCGCCATCAGGCCACACCACCGGAGACACCGCTGGACACGCCACCGGGGGGCCGCTCGGAAGCGCCAGCCGCCCGCCACGCGGCCCAGCCGAGAAAAAGCCCACCGAGGACGAGCGCGGCACCGGCCACGAGACAGAGCCACAGGCCCACGCCCACCTCGGCGGTGGCCACCGGGTTGTCCGTCTGGAACGTGCCGATCCGCTTCCGCAGGAGGCTGGCGGCTATCGCGTCCCCAGAATTGATCTTCAAGACACTCAGGGCGGCGATGACGCCGCCGGCGACGGGCAGCGCCAGCCCGAGCGGGCGGACGCGGGGGAGCTCGGACAGCAGCACGCTGATGACGGCGCAGAGGATGCCCAGGCCGAGCACCACCTTGCCGTGCCAGGACAGCTCCAGCCCCGATCTGTTGCTGTGCAGCAGATCGGCGCCCCGGTCGGCGAGGGTCGCGCCCGCCCACGGCAGGAAGGCACCCACCACGGCGATCAGCCCCGCCACGCCGCACACATGAACAATAATCACGTCCACCGTGCGCGGCCCGGCACCAGTCGGCGCGTCCTCATCCGACACGGCGTTCCCTCCGTCGTTGGCACAGTCACACCATGGAATTTCGACATCCGACGCCCCCGAAACGGGCGGACGAGCAGACCATCTCCGGTCCGGTCACGGTCCGGGCCAGGGGACAAGTAACGGAATTTCCAGAGCTGTCCCCTACCGAGCCAGAAGCGTACCCGCCACCATGGTCCGGCTGTCGGCATCCCCCTTGTTTGGCCAGGTCACCGGCTGGATGCCGCACCGGCGGGCCGCCCCTCCGCCCGGCGTTCACAAGTGCGGACCACCGGCTCCACAAAAACACGATCACACCGCTGGCGTCCCCGTGCTAAACCACCAGATGACCGTCGCCGACGCCCACCCAGGTGGTGGATGTCAGCTCGGTCAGGCCCATCGGCCCACGGGCGTGCAGCTTCTGGGTGGAGATCCCGATCTCGGCGCCGAAACCGAACCGTTCACCATCGGTGAAACGGGTCGAGGCGTTGACCATGACCGCCGCGCTGTCGCAGGTCGCGATGAACCGGCGGGAGGCGGCCAGCGAACGGGTCACGATCGCCTCCGTGTGCCCGCTGCCCCACCGGCGGATGTGCGCGACGGCGTCGTCGAGGGAGTCCACCACCCGCACCGCCAGGTCCAGCGACAGGTACTCGGCGGCCCAGTCCTCCTCCGTCGCGGGCAGCGCCGAGGAGTCGTGGGAGCGGACCGCGTCGTCGCCGTGGACCGTCACCCCCGCCTGCCGCAGCGCCGCGAGCACCCGCGGCAGGAAGGCGTCCGCGACATCCGCGTGCACCAGCAGCGTCTCCGCCGCGTTGCACACCGACGGCCGCTGGGTCTTCGCGTTGAGGGCGATCGCCAGCGCCTGGTCGAGGTCCGCGTCGACGTCGACGTAGACGTGGCAGTTGCCGACCCCGGTCTCGATCACCGGCACGGTGGACTCCTCCACCACGGTCCGGATCAGCCCGGCGCCGCCGCGCGGGATCAGCACGTCGACCAGGCCGCGCAGGCGCATGAGCTGCTTGACCGACTCGTGGCCGCCGCCGGGCACGAGCGCGACCGCGTCCGCGGGCAGCCCGGCGGCGGCCACCGCGTCCCGCAGCGCCGCGACCAGCGCCGTGTTGGTACGCAGGGCCGAGGCGCTGCCGCGCAGCAGCACGGCGTTGCCGCTTTTCAGGCACAGGCCGGCGGCGTCGACCGTCACGTTCGGGCGGGCCTCGTAGATGATCCCGACCACGCCGAGCGGCACCCGGACCTGGCGCAGCTCGATCCCGTTGGGGAGCACCCGGCCGCGTACCACCGTGCCGACCGGGTCCTCGAGCAGCGCGACCTGGCGCAGGCCGTCCGCGATCGCGGCGAGCCGGCCGGACGTGAGGGTGAGCCGGTCGACCATGGCCTCGCCGGTGCCCGCGGCCCGCGCGGCGGCCACGTCCGCGCCGTTGGCCGCCAGGATCAGCCCAGTGCCGGCGATCAGCGCGTCCGCCATCGCGTGCAGCGCGCGGTCCTTGTCCGCGCGGGACAACGGAGCGAGCACGGCCGCGGCGTCACGCGCCCGGACCGCGGTCTCGCGGACATCCTCCGCAAGGCTGTTCATGACCAGTTCCTCCCGACCTGACGGCTCGTCCGACACGCCACCCCAGCGGGCCGGAAACGGCGCGATCATGTTCCCGCGCCACCGGAGGACCGCGTGTGCGGGGCGGCGGACCGACGGCTGCGCGATCATGCCCGCGCCGCCGGAGGCCCACGTTGCCGCAGGTCGCGGAGGGTCGGGGCGGCACAACGATGTTCCCGCGCCCGGGCCCCACCGGCTCCGGGGCTCCCGTCGGCTCGGCGGCGCCGGCTCGGGAGCCCGCGAGCCGGCCCGGGACGTCCGGACGGCCCACATTTCCGTGGCACTACGAGGTTACCGGCGTGGAGGTTACCGGCGTGTCAGGGCAGCCTCGAGGATGCCTCCCCCGAGCCGGCGGCGACGCGGTCACGGTTTCCGTGGCGGGACGGGCACGCACGCAAACCGTACCCGCGTGCGGAGGCGCCGGCGGCGCGTCCTACCGTGCTGACATGCTCGTGCTGCACACATCCGACTGGCACTTCGGGCGTACCCTCCACCGGTTCGACCTGCTGGCGGCGCAGGCCGCCTTCGTCGACCATCTCGTCGAGGTCGTCCGGGCCGAACGCGTCGACCTCGTCGTGGTCAGCGGGGACGTCCACGACCGGGCCATCCCGCCGGTCGCGGCGATGCGGCTGTTCGACGAGGCGCTGTCCCGGGTGCGGGACGCCGGCGCGCACGTGGTGGTGATCAGCGGCAACCACGACGCCGGCGCCCGTCTCGGCGACAAGGCCGGGCTGCTCGACCCCCGGGTGCGCATCAGGACGGACGTGTCCGCCATCGCCACCCCCGTCACCGTCGAGGACGGGCACGGGCCCGTCCACGTCTACCCGCTCCCCTACCTGGAGCCGGCGGCGGTGGTCGACGCCCTGCCGGCGCTTCCCGCCCCGGGCGGCTACGACGGGCCCCACCCCGGCGGCACGAGTGCGGCAATAGACAACAGAGACACAACGGACGCGAAAAGCGATGGCCCGGTGGCGTCCAATGACACAACGGGCACGAATAGTGACACTGTGACTTCGAGCAGGGATGATCCGGTCGTAACCGGTGGTAGCAGGGCGCTGTCGCACGCCGCGACGCTGGGCCGGGCCATGCGGGCCGTGCACGCCGACCGGGCCCGGCGCGGCGGCCGCAGCATCGTCTGCGCCCACACCTGGGTCAGCGGCGGCCAGGGCAGTGACAGCGAACGCGACATCAGCGTCGGCGGGCTCGCGGCCGTCCCGGCGAAGCTCTTCGACGGGGTCACCTACACCGCGCTCGGGCACCTGCACCGGCCACAGGCGCTGGACGAGGGCCTGCGCTACAGCGGCTCGCCGCTGCCCTACTCGTTCTCCGAGGCGGGCGACGTCAAGTCGTCGCTGCTGGTGGAGATCGACGCGGACGGCCTGTGCGGGCTGGAGGAGATCCCGGTCCCCGTGTACCGCGGCCTCGCCCGGCTGCGCGGCCGGCTCGCGGAGCTGATGGCCACCGCCGACTACGAACGGCACACCGCCGACTTCGTCTCGGTGGTGCTCACCGACCCGGTCCGCCCGCTGGACGCGATGGCGGCCCTGCAACGCCGCTTCCCCTTCGCTCTCACCCTCAGTCACGAGCCCGCGCTCGACGCCACCGGCGACGAGCTCACCTACGGCCGGCGCGTCCACGGGCGTCCCGATCTCGCGGTGGCCGAGGCGTTCGTCGCCCATGTGCGCTCCGAATCGAGCGAGCGTGAACGGGCCCTGTTACAGGCGGCGTTGGACGACGCCCGCCGGGCCGAGGACGCGGCCTGATGCGCCCGCACCGGCTGGAACTCACCGCCTTCGGAGCCTTCCCGGGGAAGGTCGAGCTGGATTTCGACCGGCTGGGGGCCGGCGGCCTGGTACTGCTGTGCGGCGAGACCGGCGGCGGGAAGACCACGCTGCTCGACGCGCTCGGCTTCGCACTCTACGGGGTCGTCCCGGGGCTGCGGGCCCGCGCGAAGGACCTGCGCTCCCACCATGCCGAGGCGGACGCCCAGCCACAGGTCCGGCTGGAGTTCAGCGTGTCCGGGCAGCGCTACCAGATCACCCGTACAGCCGGCTGGGACAGGCCCCGGCGCGGCGGCGAGGGCAGCTCCCGGGTGAACCCGACCGCCCTGCTCAGGCGCCGGACCGACACCGGCTGGGAGGCTGTCGCCCAGCGCAACGAGGACGTCGGGCTCGAGATCGGCCGGCTGCTCGGGATGACCGCCGAGCAGTTCTTCCAAGTGATCATGCTGCCGCAGGGGCGTTTCGCCGACTTCCTCCAGGCCGACCACGACACGCGGGAACGGCTGCTCAAGCGCCTGTTCGCCGTCAGCCGGTTCGAGCACGCCGAACAGTGGCTCGCCGACCAGGCCAAGATCGCGGGCGAGCGGCTGGCCGCCGCGCGCGGCGACCTCGCCCGGGTGGCGGCCCGGGCCGCCGAGGCCGCCTCAGCCACCGAACCGGACGATCTCGAGGCCGACGCCGACTGGGCCGCCGGGCTCGCCGCGGCCGCGGACGCCGCCGCCCGCACGGCCACGCGGCACGCCGGAGCGGCCGCCGACGCCCGCCAGCAGGCCGAGGGGTCGCTCGACCTCGCCCGCGGGCTCGCCGAACGCCAACGGCAGCGGCGGGCGCTCGACACCAGGCTGGCGGCACTCGAGGCGCAGCTCCCGGCGACCGAGGAGCTGGCCACCGAGCTGGCCGCCGCCCGCCGCGCCGCCACCGTCCGCCGCGCCCTGGACCAGGTGCGGGAGCGGGCGGACGAGCTGACCCGGACGCGGCTGGCCGAGGACGCCGCCCGCCGCTGCCTGGAACTGCTCGGCGCCCGGCACGACGTCGACGTCGACGAGCTGGCCCGGCTGGCCCGGGTCGCCCACACCGACATGGGACGCCTCGAGCAGTTCGCGAACATCCTGGCCGCCGCCGACGCGGACGACGACGCCGCCACGGCGGCCGACATCGACGCCGACACGCACGCGGCCGCCGTCGCCACCCTCACCGGCTACCTGCGCGCCGAACTGCCGGAACAGCGCCGTGCTCTGGAGGCCGGGCACAGCCGCGCCAGGGCCGCCGCGGCCGCCCTGCCAGGCGCGCGCGAGCAGGCACGGATGGCTGCCGAGCTGGCCGCCGCCGTGCGCCGGCGCGGGCAGGCCCTCACCCATGCGCACGACGTGGAGCAGGCCGCGCGACTGGCCCGCGAGCAGGCCGGTGACATCCGCCAGCAACGCTTCGACGCGATCACTGCGGAGCTCAGCGCCGCCCTGGTCGCCGGTTCGCCCTGCCCGGTCTGCGGATCCCTCGCGCATCCCGACCCGGCCGAGGCCCGCGCGGACCATGTCAGCAAGGACGACGAGCTCGCGGCCGGAGCCGTCGCCAACCGGCTCACGGCGCAGGCCACCGACGCCCGCCGCGACACCGACCGGCTCGACGAACGAATCCGCACGCTGACGCGCGCGCTGGCCAACCAGGTGGATCCCGCCGCCAGCGGGCCCGGGCCCGCCGCCAGCGTCCCCGGGCCCGCTGGCCCGGGCGCCCCGGCGCGGACAGCATCCCCGGCCGGCTCCGGCCCGGCCGGCGACAGGGCCGGCGCGGCCGGCGCAGCGGGTCCGGCGGGTACGGCGGTGGGCGCACCGACCACGGCGAACACCCCGCCGACAGGTCCGCTGCCCGCGAGCACAGCGCCCGCGAGCACAGCG
>NZ_CEVIVC010000021.1:20361-30399 GCF_982290645.1 Protofrankia sp. CiP1_Cm_nod4 | reverse complement strand
ACTCACGAACACGGTGCCCGCGGAGACGACAACGGCGGGTGCGACGGTGGCGGGTGCGACGGTGGCGGGTGCGACGGTGGCGGGTGCGACGACGGCGGGTGCCGTGCCGGCGGGCGGCGTGCCGAACTCCGCGACGCCGAACGCCGGGACGGCGGACACGCCGGTGGTGGATGTCACGTCGGTGGTGGACGTCACCGCGGTGGGTCCGGCCGGCGGTGCGCGCGCCGAGTCCGTCACGCCGCGCGGCCCGTTGCCCGCCGAGGACGTCGCCAGCGGGCCGCCCCGCCCCGTCAGGGCGTTCGCGACGGTGACCATACTGGGCGCGGCCGACCCCGTCCCCGGCGGGAACGACGAGAAAAACGACCGCGAGGATGCGCGCGGCAACATCGCCGGTCACGACACCAGCGACCGTGGGAGCACCGACCGCACACCCCCCGGGCACCACGACCCCAGGGCCACCGACCACGGTTCCGCCGGCCACGGTTCCGCCGGCCACGGAGCCACCGGCCACGGTGCCGCCTACGGAGCCACCGGCCACGGGAGCGCCGGCCACGGAGCCACCTACGGCTCCGCCGGCCAGGCCGATCACAGGACCGTCGATCACAGGCCCGTGGACCACGACGCCGTGGTCGGCGTCGCGCGGCTGGGAGAGCTGCCCGCGGGCCCCGACCTGCCCGCTGTGCTCCCCGTCGACGTGTTCGAGCAGGCCGCGGCCGGCCTGGCGGACCGGGCCGAGGCGCTCGCCGCGCAGGCCGACGACCTCCCGGCCGCCGAACGGGCGCTTGAGCGGGCCCGTCAGGAGGAGACCCGGGCCACGGCCGACCTGGCCGGCCACACCGCCGGTGAGCAGCTCGCCCGCACCCGAGCGCAGGAGTGCCGGGCCCGGGCCGAACGGCAGCGGGCCAGCCTGCCGCCGGAGCTGCGGGACGTCGGGCGGCTGGCCGCCCGCCAACGCGAGGTCGCCCAGTTCGCCGACGCCTACTCCGACTGCCACGCGGCCGCTTCGGCCACGGCCCTGGCCGAGGAGGAGTACCGCCGCGCCGCGACCGGCGCCGGCCACGACGCCCACGACGCCGGCTTCCCGGACGTGGCCGCGGCCCAGGCCGCCTGCCGGGAGGAAGGCTGGATCCTCGGCACCGAGGCACGTCTGACGGCCTATCGCGACGATCTTGTCACGGTGCGCTCGCAGCTGGCCAGCCCCCAGCTGGCCGTTGATCCGGACACACCGGCACCGGTGGCCGAACGGGAGGCGGAGGCGCTCGCGGCCCGGCAGCGGCACGAAGCGGCGCTCACCGAGGCGGCGCGCGCCGGCGACCGGGCCCGGCGGCTGTCCGACCTGGTGCCCGCGTTCGCCGCCGCGTTCGCCGCGGTACCACCGCTGCGCGAGGCCGCGGCGGAACTGCGCGGCCTCGCCGAGCTGGCCACGGGCCGTGGTGGCAACCGTCACGGCATGCCGCTGTCGAGCTTCGTCCTCGCCGCCCGTCTCGAGGAGGTCGCGGCGGCGGCGAGCGGACGCCTGGCGGCGATGAGCGGCGGCCGGTTCACCCTCGTCCACGACAGCGGTGAGCGGCGGGACCGGCGCCGGCGGGCCGGCCTCGGCCTGCTGGTCGAGGACGCCTGGACGGGCCGGCGGCGCGACACCGCCACCCTCTCCGGCGGGGAGACCTTCCAGGCCGCCCTGTCCCTGGCGCTGGGCCTCGCCGACGTGGTCACCGCCGAGTCCGGCGGCCAGGCCATGGACGCGCTGTTCATCGACGAGGGCTTCGGCAGCCTCGACCCGGACAGCCTGGAGGAGGTCATGAACGTCCTGGACAGCCTGCGCTCCGGCGGCCGCCTGGTCGGCATCGTCAGCCATGTCGCGGACCTGCGCCAGCGCATCCCCACCCAGATCACCGTCATCAAACAGCCCCACGGCAGCCACGTACGCACCACCATCTGAGCTGGCCCTCAACGCGCAAGCCGTAGGTGGAAACCGGTGCCGCCGTGACGTTTTCCACCTACGGTGGCGGCAGCCGTAGGTGGAAAACGTCGTGGTGACGACGGTTTCTGCCTACGGTCTCCGCTGGAGGAGCACGATGTCGTCGCGGTGGACGATCTCTCGTTCGTAGGAGGAGCCGAGTTCCGCGGCCAGGTCGAACGTCGAGCGGCCCAGCATCCCGGGCAGCTCCGTGGCGTCGTAGGCGACCAGGCCGCGGGCGACCGGCCGCTCGGACGGGTCGACCAGGTCCACCGGGTCGCCCGCGACGAAGTCGCCGTCGACCCTGGTGACCCCGGCAGGCAGCAGCGACACCCGCCGGTTCACGATCGCGTTCACCGCCCCGTCGTCGAGGAACAGCCGGCCCTGCGGGGTGGTCGCGTGCTCCAGCCACAGCAGCCGGGACGCGCGGCGCGGGCCGCTGGGGTGGAACACCGTCCCCACCTCGGCGCCGGCTAGCGCGGTGGCGGCGTTCGCCGCCGAGGTGATCAGTGTCGTGACCCCGCCCGAGGCCGCCATCCGGGCAGCGTCGATCTTGGTTGCCATGCCGCCGACGCCCACGCCGGCGCTGCCGGTGCCCCGGGTGCCGACCCCGTCGAGGTCGGCGTCCGTCCGGACCTCGCGGATCATGGTGGCCGGGCCGCGCCGAGGGTTGGCGTCGTAGACGCCGTCCACGTCCGAGAGCAGGACCAGCAGGTCCGCGGAGACCAGATGCGCGACGATCGCGGCGAGGCGGTCGTTGTCACCGACCCGGATCTCCTGGGTGGCCACCGCGTCGTTCTCGTTGACGACGGGGACCACGCCGAGTTCCAGCAGCCGGTCGAGGGTGGTCCGGGCGTTGCGGTAGTGGGTGCGGCGCACCACGTCGGTGGCGGTGAGCAGCACCTGGCCGACCTGGTGGCCGGCGCGTCCGAACGCGGTCGCGTACCGGTGCACCAGCATGCTCTGCCCGACGCTGGCCGCGGCCTGCAGGGTCGCCAGGTCCCGGGGGCGGCGGGTCAGGCCCAGTGGCGCGAGCCCGGCGGCGATGGCTCCCGAGGAGACCAGTACCAGCCGGCCGGCCCGCGGCAGGAGCGCCCGGACCAGGACGTCGACGCGGTCGCCGTCGATACCGCCGGCCGCGGTGGTCAGTGACGACGAGCCGACCTTCACCACGACCCGGTCGGCCCGCAGCACGAAATCACGGTCTGTCACGCTTCGAGCTCGTCCTCCCGGCCATCGGAGCTGCCGGAACGGTCAGGGCCGCCCGAACGGTCGAGGCCGCCTGGATTGTCCAGGTCGAGAATGTCGGGAGCCTCAAGGTCGGGGGCCTCAAGGTCGTCGGTGATGTCCGGGCCGTACGGGCCGGCGTTCTGGTCGGTGAGAACTTCGCGGCCGCGGGCCCGGCTGGCGAGCCGCTGCGCACGGGTCAGCCGGGTGGAGGTGACCAGCCGGTCGTCGCTGCCCCGCGGGCCGAGGGTCGACTCCGGCCCGGCCGCCCCATCTTCATGATCATCGATGATCCGGCCGCCACGGCGGCTCAGCTGCGGCTCCCAGTCGAAGGTGACGTCACCGATGGTGACCGCCACGCCGGATTCCGCGCCGAGCCGGGCGAGTTCGGCCTCCACCCCCAGCCGGGCGAGGCGGTCGGCGAGGAAGCCGATCGCCTCGTCGTTGCTGAAGTCGGTCTGCCGGACCCAGCGCAGCGGCTTGGCACCGGCCACGACGAACCCGTCGTCATGCGCACGCACGGTGAAGTCGGGTTCGTCAACCGCGCGGGGCCGGATGACGACCCGCTGGAACGCCTGCGGCGGCCGCGCGGCACGATGTTCGGCGACCCGTTCGGCCAGGGCGAGCGAGAGCGCCCGCACGCCTTCGCGGGTCGCGCTGCTCACCGCGAGGACGTCCAGCCCACGGGCGGTGAGCTCGGGGGTGACCAGCTCCGCCAGCTCGCGGGCGTCCGGAACATCGATCTTGTTGAGGACGACGGCGCGCGGCCGGTCGGACAGGTCCGTCGAGTAGGCCGCGAGCTCGGACTCGATCACGTCCAGGTCGGTCAGGGGGTCGCGACCGGGTTCGAGGGTGGCGCAGTCGAGCACGTGGACGATGAGCGAGCAGCGTTCGACATGGCGCAGGAACTCCAGGCCGAGGCCGCGCCCGGTGCTCGCGCCGGGTATGAGGCCGGGGACGTCGGCCACCGTGTACGGCGCGTTGTCGCCGGCCTGTACCACGCCGAGGTTGGGCACCAACGTCGTGAACGGGTAGTCAGCAATCTTCGGCCTGGCGGCGCTGAGTACCGACACCAGCGAGGACTTGCCCGCGCTGGGGAAACCGACCAGCG
Organism: Protofrankia sp. CiP1_Cm_nod4; assembly: GCF_982290645.1. NCBI lineage: Bacteria > Bacillati > Actinomycetota > Actinomycetes > Frankiales > Frankiaceae > Protofrankia > Protofrankia sp. CiP1_Cm_nod4. The sequence continues at coordinate 26,104 of NZ_CEVIVC010000021.1, read as the reverse complement.
CCACGTCGGCAACGGTCTTGAGCTCGAGGACGGCGTCGAGCTGCTCCCCCGGCTCGCCGAGCTCCGCGAACCCGGGGGCTTTGCGCCGGCTGGAGGCAAGCGCGGCGTTGCCCCGCCCGCCGCGCCCGCCACGGGCGAGGACCACGGAGCTGCCAGCACCGACAAGGTCGGCGATCTGCTCGCCGTCCGGCCGCAGGACGACGGTGCCGTCCGGCACGGGCAGGACGAGGTCGGTGCCGTCGGCGCCGTGCCGGTTGGAGCCCTGGCCGGGCCGCCCACCAGATGCCCGCTGGTGCGGGTGGAAGTGGAAGTCCAGCAGGGTGGTCACGTCCGGGTCGACCCGGACGATGACATCACCGCCCCGGCCGCCGTTGCCGCCGTCCGGCCCACCGAGCGGCTTGAACTTCTCCCGGTGGACCGACGCGCAGCCATGCCCACCATCACCCGCGGTGACGTGGAGGACGACGCGGTCAACGAAGGTGGGCACCGCACCGCTGCTTTCCTCAACCGCGGCCGACCGGCAACACCCGCCTGGATCAGGCGGACAGAAGCTCCTCGGCGGGTATGACGTTGACGACCCGACGGCCCCGCCGGGTACCGAACTGGACATGCCCGGCGGCCAGCGCGAACAGCGTGTCGTCGCCACCGCGGCCGACCTGCCCACCAGGGTGGAAGTGTGTGCCACGCTGCCGGACGATGATCTCGCCGGCGTTGACATACTGGCCGCCGAAACGCTTCACACCGAGACGCTGGGCGTTCGAGTCGCGGCCGTTGCGCGACGAGCTCGCGCCTTTCTTGTGCGCCATGTCGCTTCAGGCCTTCCCGGTCTCGATACCGGTCACCCGCAGGCGGGTCAGCTTCTGGCGGTGACCCTGCCGCTTGTGGTAGCCGGTCTTGTTCTTGAACTTGTGGATCCTGATCTTGGGACCCTTGACGATCTCGACGACCTCGGCGGTCACCTCGACGGACGCGAGCGCGTCCCTGTCGTGGGTCACCACGTCGCCGTCGACAAGCAGAAGAGCGGGCAGATTGACGGCCGCACCCGGCTCGCCCGGAACGAGCTCGACGTCGACGACATCGCCGACGGCGACCTTGTGCTGCTTGCCGCCGCTGGCCACGACCGCGTACACCGGTTCTCCTTGCTGAAGTCGGACGGGCGTTGGAGCACCCGAGGACAAGACGGCGCGACCGCTGACGGACACCGCCACCCTCAGGGGCTCTGACTGGCGCGGCGAAAACACCCCGCACCCGGCCCTGATTGCACTACCTTAACACCGTCGGCCAACCACAACGCCGCTGGCCAGCCGGGACCGGCCGCTGGTCAGCCGTTCAACCGGCCGCTGGCCGGCCGCACCGACACCGACGCGGACCGCCACGACATTACCACCATGCCGGCGAGCCCCTCGAACACCGGCAAGCCCCCGGAATGCCGGCAAGCCTCGGAACGGCATGTACCGGCCCGGCGCCGGCCCGCGCGACAGGCCCGCGGCGGACGCGCCCACACCCACCCACCAGACGCATCCCGCCATGGCACGGATGAACCATGGCGGTCCGCTCACGGGCACGCAACCATCCACTCTGGGGGTGGCTGCCCGGACCGGCAGCCGTCGCGGCAACGCCAGCCAGACGGGGGTGCACGGTGGGGTGGGTGGGGTGGCAGGTCGTGATCTGGAGCGCTGGTGCTGTGACGGTCGCCGCCGTCCTGACCGCCGGGTGGCCGCTGGTGGCCGCGGCCCACGCCACGGACCCGCCGCGCCGGTCGGCGACGATCGCGGCGTCCGCTGTCGTCATCACGACCGTGACCGGGGTGGCCGTCAACGATCTGATCGGCCTTCCCACCGCGTTGCGCGCCCTGTGGGCGCTGGGCACGGCGGGCGCCGCGTGCTGGCTCGCGGTGCAGGCCCGCGGCCTGACCACGGCCGGCGGCTTCGCCACGAGGACCGGCGCCACGAGGAGCGGAACCGCGAGGACCTGGGCCGCAAGGAGCGGGAAGGCCGAGAAGAGCGACGGTGGCCCCGGCCCCGACCCCGACGGCGACTCAGACGGCGACACCCTCTGCGCCCAGGACGACGTCGTCCAGGCGCTGGTGGTCGCCTCCTACGCCCTGCAGATGGGGGACAGCCACCGCGCCAGCGACGCCGTCGACGGCGCGCTCCAGCGGTCCCGGGCCGTCCTGGACGCGCTGCTGCGCGAACGCCAGCGGGGTGACTTCGTCCGCCGGGAGCCGGTGCGGTCGTACCGGACGGTGGCGGACGCGTCCGCCGGCCGGCACTGAAACCACGGCCGGGCAGCCACACCGGCAGCCGGAAGCCGCCGGCGGAAGAATCCCTGCCGACGGCAGGCCGGGGATCCCGGTCACGGGCCAGGATCCCGCGGTGCGCGACCGGTCAGCTCTCGCGGGCCGCGCCTCCGACCGTCTCCAGGTCGCCCGGCGCGCTCTCCTGGGGCGGCGCGACCGCCCGCGAGGCACGCCGACGTCCGGCACGCGCTCCCGATGACCGGGATCCGTTCGACGACGGCCCCGGGCCGTTGGCCGGGCCGTCGTGGCCGGCCGTGTCGTGGCCGGCCGTGTCGTGGCCGGCCGTGTCGTGGCCGGCCGCGTCATGAACGGCCGCGTCATGAACGGCCGCGTCATGAACGGTCTCCGTACCGGGAGCTGTGCTGTCAGCGGGCTCGGTGCCGGGTGCTGGGGGCACGGCAGCGGCCGAGGCCGCCCCGGGCGGCTGGGCATCCGGGGCGATGGCGCCCGATGCCGCGCCAGCCGTTGCCACCGCGCCCGACGGCGCGCTGCCTGCCGACGACGGTGGCACCGGCGGGTCGGCTGGCGCGCCGCCCCGCGCGGGCGCGGACGCGCCGTCCAGGTGCAGGATCACCCCACGGCCGCCGCAGTGCGCGCACGGCTCGCTGTACGCCTCCAGCAGTCCCTGGCCGACCCGTTTGCGGGTCATCTGCACCAGCCCGAGGCTGGTCACCTCCGCGACCTGGTGGCGGGTGCGGTCCCGGCCGAGGCACTCCGTCAGGCGCCGCAGGACGAGCTCGCGGTTGCTCTCCAGCACCATGTCGATAAAGTCGATGACGATGATCCCGCCGATGTCCCGCAGCCGGAGCTGGCGGACGATCTCCTCGGCGGCCTCGAGGTTGTTCTTGGTGACCGTCTCCTCGAGGTTGCCGCCCTTGCCGGTGAACTTGCCGGTGTTGACGTCGATGACCGTCATGGCCTCGGTGCGGTCGATCACCAGGGAGCCACCCGAGGGCAGCCAGACCTTGCGCTCCAGGGCCTTGGCGAGCTGTTCGTCGACCCGGTACTCGTCGAAGACGTCGACCCGGCCGGCATGCCGGCGGACCCGGTCACGCAGGTCCGGCGCCACCATGTCGACGTAGTCCTCGATCATCGTGGCCTCTCCCGCTCCCTGCACGACCAGCTCGGCGAAGTCCTCGTTGAAGATGTCCCGGATCACCCTGATCACGAGGTCGGGCTCACCGTAGAGCAGCGCCGGTGCGCTGGCCTTCGCCGCCTTGCGGCAGATGTCCTCCCACTGGGCCGACAGGCGGGCGACGTCCCGGGCGAGCTCCTGCTCGCTGGCGCCCTCGGCGGCGGTCCGGACGATCACTCCCCCGTCCTCCGGCGTGATCTTCTTCAGGATCGCCTTCAGGCGGGCACGCTCAGTGTCCGGAAGCTTACGGCTGATCCCGGCGTTCTGCCCGTCCGGCACGTAGACCAGGTAGCGGCCGGGGAGGCTGACCTGGCTGGTCAGCCGCGCCCCCTTGTGACCGATCGGGTCCTTGCTGACCTGGACGACGATCGGCTGGCCGGACTTCAGCACCTGCTCGATCTTGCGGGGCCGTCCGTCGAGCCCGCTGGCGTCGTAGTTGACCTCACCGGCGTACAGGACGGCGTTGCGTCCCTTGCCGATGTCGACGAACGCCGCCTCCATGCTCGCGAGCACGTTCTGGACCCGGCCGAGGTAGACGTTGCCCGCGTACGACCAGGAACTGGCCCGGGTGACGAAGTGCTCGACGAGCACCCCGTCCTCAAGTACCGCGATCTGGGTGCGGTCACCGGCGTTGCGGACGATCATGCGCCGTTCGACTGCTTCCCGGCGGGCGAGGAACTCGGCCTCGGTGACGATCGGCGGACGGCGCCGGCCGCTGTCCCGGCCCTCCCGCCGGCGCTGCCGCTTGGCCTCCAGCCGGGTCGAGCCGCTGACCCCGCGGACCTCGTTCGCCCGACGGGCCTCGTCGTCGCGGGCCCGGCTCTCGCGCACGTGCACGACCGTCACCGGCGGGTCGTCGGGAGCGGCGTCGTCGACGAACCCGGAGCCGTCGCGTCGCCGGCGCCGGCGACGGCGGCGCGAGGTGCCCGACAGCGCCTCGTCCTCCTCAAGGGCCCCGCCGGCCGGGCCGGCCTGCCCGGCCCGGGGCCGCGCGGGCTCATCGGGGTCCGCCGGCTCCCGGTCCGCCGCCGGCCGTGGGTCGTCGGCCCCGGTGCGACCGGAACCGGGTGTGCTGTCCAGGCCGTCCTCGTCGGGACGGCCGGGCGCCCCGTCGAAGGCGGCGCTGTCCAGCTCGTCGATGTTGTCGGTCTCCTCGTCGGCGCGAGCCCGGCCGCGTCCCCGCCGGCCACGGCGGCGCCGGCGCGTCGAACCGCCGTCGCCGTCGCCGTCGCCGTCGCCGTCGTCGGCCGCCAGATCGGCCGCCGTCGGCGCGTCGACATCGGTGTATCCGGCGAGCTCCGGCTCGGGCTCGGGATCTTCGTCGACGCGCGGGCCGGCGCCAACGGCCGGCCCCGGCCCGGACCGCGCGTACCGCCGGTCCCCACCGGTATCGGCAGACGGGCCGGCCGCGGCGGTGGCCACTTCGCCGGAGCCGTTCACGGCGTCCCCGTTCACCCTGTCGGCACCGAACGAGAAGGTGTCGCTGGCAGGTGGCGAGGACTCACGGCGGCGGCGCTGCACCAGCTCGATCGCGGCGGGTTCGGGCGCCTGGAAGGTCACCGCCGTGACCGCCCGGCCACGGCGCAGCCGTGGCTTCGCGGCCGGGGCGGCGTCGCCGGTCGCCGACGTCCGCGGTCCGCCGGCCCGCGTGGCCGCGGAACCACTAAGATCAGAAAGGGACGGATCAGGCTCGGACGCGGCCGGCAACGACCGCTCGGAACCGGTGGGTTGGACGGCCGTCGGCTGCGCCGCCGTTACCGACGGCTCTGTTACCGGCGGCTCAGCCGACCGAGCCGGCCGAGCCGGTGCCGACGGCGCTGCCGTCGACAGCGCGGCTGCCGGTTCTGGCGGATTGTTCGTCGCGGCGGCCGGCTCGCTGGTCACGTCCTCGCTGGTCACGTCCTCGCTGGTCACGTCGCCGACGGCTACCGGTTCGTCCGGTGGCAACGGCGTACCGGGTGGCTCGGGTGACCCGGCCGGGGCCTGCGCGCTGATGTCAGCGGCGGTTGCGGCCCCGTTCCCGGTCAGGAGCTCGGGCGGAGGTCCGGCTGATCGTCCGGCGGCGCGCCGCCGTCTCGGCGCTGGACGAGTGATGAGTGTCTCATCGGAGCCTGTCAAAATGTCTTCGGGCACGGGTTATGAAGCCTCTCGGGGTCCCCGGGCGCGCTGCTGTCACAGTCGCGACCGCTCAGGAACCACTGTCTCGGTCCGGCGGCGTACCACCGGCGAATCCTGCGACACCCTGCATCACGCATCGATTCGGCCGACCAGTCGTCCCGCGTCGTCGCGGTCCGGCATGAGCGGATCCG
>NZ_CEVIVC010000021.1:13941-19982 GCF_982290645.1 Protofrankia sp. CiP1_Cm_nod4 | reverse complement strand
CGGTGCCATCCGCCAGCAGCCGACCTTGCCCGAGCCGCAGTGGTTCGGGTGGTACTGGCGGCCGGAGGCCGGCGACCACACAGAGGGCGGTCAGCATGTCGTCGGGTCGTACGGCGGGCGTCGTGTGCCGCACAACCGTATCCAGTATCGCACACGTGTCGTTCTCCGCACGGCAAACCATCAAGACCACTGCCTGACGGACATCGAAGCGCCGATGTCCGTCCTTGGTGACCCGCTCCACCTCCACCAGGTCACGGGCGAGCAGCACGTCGACGGCGGCGGCCAACGCGGTGGGCGCGACACCCGGCAGCCGGATCCACCAGTGCGACGCGTCCACCAGCTCCGCCAGCGGTGTCGCGGCCGCCTGCGCGCAGGCCACCACGTCCAGCCCGGCTGGCAGGGCCGCGTCCAGCGCCTCCCCCAGCGCCCGGGGCTGGCGGTGCTCGGCCAGGGCGAGCTCGACGTACTCGGCCTCGCTGGCGGCGCCCGTGGGGGCGGCGCCCAGCCAGGAGATGCGCGGATGCGGGCTGAAGCCCGCCGAGTACGCCATCGGGACGCCCGCGCGCCGCAGGGCACGCTCGAAGGTCCGTGCGACATCCCGGTGGGACAGAAAACGCAACCGCCCCCGCTTGGCGAACCGCACCCGCACCCGCGCGACGACCGGTGGCGGGGGCGGGCCCTCAGGACGCCGCGGCATCGGCTGTCCTGCCGGCGCTGTCCGAGGCGCCGGGGCCACCCGGGTTCCCGAGTCCGTCGGGGGCACCGGGGCCGTCGGGGGCACCGGGGCCGTCGGGGGCACCGGGGCCACCGGTCCGGCCCGGCCCGGTCGACACGAGCGGCAGGAGGGTCCGGCCGGTCGGGCCGATCTGGGTCTGCGTGCCCATGGCCGGGCAGACCCCGCAGTCGTAGCAGGGGGTCCAGCGGCAGTCGTCCAGCTCGGCGCCGCGCAGCGCCTCCTGCCAGTCCGACCACAGCCAGTCACGGTCGAGGCCGGAGTCCAGGTGGTCCCAGGGCAGTACCTCGCGCTCGTCGCGCTCACGGGTGGTGAACCAGTCGAGGGAGACCCCCAACGGCTCCAGCTCCGCGGCGCAGGCCTTCTCCCAACGCTCGAAGGAGAAGTGCTCGCTCCATCCGTCGAACCGGCCACCGTCGCGCCATACCCGTTCGATCACCGCGCCAACCCGGCGGTCACCGCGGGCGAGCAGACCCTCGATCACGCCCGGGCGGCCGTCGTGGTAGCGGAAACCGATCGCCCGCCCCACCTCCCGGTCGCCGCGGATGGCGTCGCGCAGCAGCCGCAGCCGGGCGTCGGTGACCTCATGGGAGGCCTGGGCCGCCCACTGGAACGGTGTGTGCGCCTTGGGCACGAAGCCGCCGATCGACACCGTGCAGCGGATGTCGCGGTGCCCGCTGGCCCGCCGCCCGGCCCTGATCACCTCGCGGGCGAGGCCGGCGATCGCCAGGACGTCCTCGTCGGTCTCGGTGGGCAGGCCGCACATGAAGTACAGCTTCACCTGCCGCCAGCCCTGGGCGTAGGCGGTGCTGACCGTGCGGACCAGGTCCTCCTCGCTGACCATCTTGTTGATGACCCGGCGCAGCCGTTCGGAGCCGCCTTCCGGGGCGAAGGTCAGCCCGCTGCGCCGGCCGTTGCGGGAGAACTCGTTGGCCAGTGTGACGTTGAACGCGTCCACCCGGGTCGAGGGCAGGCTGAGCGAGGTGTGGGTGCCCTCGTACCGGTCGGCCAGGCCCTTGGCCATCTCACCGATCTCGCTGTGGTCTGCGCTGGACAGCGACAACAGCCCGACCTCGGTGAACCCGGAGGCCGCCAGGCCCCGGGCGACCATCTCGCCGACGGTGTCAATGCTGCGCTCCCGGACCGGACGGGTGATCATCCCGGCCTGGCAGAAGCGGCAGCCACGCGTGCAGCCGCGGAAGATCTCCACGCTCATCCGCTCGTGGACGGTCTCCGCCAGCGGGACCAGCGGCGCCTTCGGGTACGGCCAGGCGTCCAGGTTGCTCACGGTGTGCTTGGCCGGCCGGGCCGGCACCCCGGGACGGTTCGGGGTGACCGCGCGGATCCGGCCGTCCGGCCGGTAGTCCACGTCGTAGCAGGACGGCACGTAGACCAGCCCGCGCCGGGCCAGCCGCAGGAGCAGCTGCGCCCGCCCGCCGGGCCGGCCGGCGGTCTTGAAGGCGCGGACGACATCGGTGATCTCCAGGACCGCCTGCTCGCCGTCACCGAGGACGACCGCGTCGACGAAGGCCGCGACCGGCTCGGGGTTGAACGCCGCGTGCCCGCCCGCGATGACGACCGGATGCCGCTCGTCCCGGTCGGCGGCGTGCAGCGGGATGCCCGCGAGGTCCAGGGCGGTCAGCAGGTTGGTGTAGCCGAGCTCGGTGGAGAAGCTCACCCCCAGCAGGTCGAAGTCACCGACCGCGCGGTGGGCGTCCACGGTGAACTGGGGGATGCCGTGCTCGCGCAGCAGCTCCTCCAGGTCCGACCAGACCGAGTAAGTGCGTTCGGCCAGGACGTCCGGCTGCTCGTTGAGGATCTCGTAGAGGATCTGGACGCCCTGGTTGGGAAGGCCGACCTCGTAGGCGTCGGGATACATCAGGCACCAGCGAACCAGCGCGTCCGCCCAGGGCTTGACCTGGGAATTTCCTTCGCCGCCGAGATAGCGCACGGGTTTGCGGACCCGCGGCAACAGCGGTTCCAGGCGAGGGAACAGCGACTGTCCGGACATGTCCGCGAGCCTACGGCACACAAGCCGGCCAGCGACACGGCCGACGACGGACGGCTGCTGTCGGCGACCGACAAACACCATCGGCAACCACCGAACACTGCCGGCAACCGATGAACACGGTCAGCGGCGGATCCACCGGGCCAGCCTCACCAGGTCATCACAGGGCGTAAGGGTCTGAACGGGACCGTAGCCGGACGTTCTGCAACAGACCGACCGCCAGCAGGTTGGCGAACATCGACGACCCCCCGTAGGACAGGAACGGCAGGGGCAGCCCGGTCACCGGCATGACCCCCAGGGTCATCCCGATGTTGACGAACATCTGGAACGCGAACCAGCACACCACCCCGGTAGCGATCATCGTACCGAAGGTGTCACCGGAGTCGAACGCGATCGTCAGGGCCCGCCACAGCACCACGCCGAGCAGCACCAGGACCCCGCCGGCACCGAGAAAGCCCAGTTCCTCCCCGGCGACCGTGAAGACGAAGTCGGTCTGCTGCTCGGGCACGAACTGGCCCTGGGTCTGCGTCCCGCCGAACAGGCCGCGGCCGGCCAGGCCGCCGTTGGCGATCGCCGTCATGGCCTGGTCGACGTTGTAGCCGGTCGACGAGGTGTTCTGGTTGTCCCGGACGAACTCGGTCAGCCGCGCCTCCTGGTACGGCTTGAGCAGATGGAACTGCAGGATGGCCCCGCCGAAGAGGATCCCGCACAGAATAAGCCCGATCACCCACCTGCTCGGGGCGCCACTGACCGCGAGCATGCCGAGAATGACGAACACGAACACCATGACGGTGCCGAAGTCCGGCTGCATCATGATGAGCGCCATCGGCACGGCCGCCAGCGCGAGCACCAGAATGACGTCCTGGTGGCCGGGGCTGAGCCGGATGCCGGTGTCGCGGTCGTCGTGTTTCTCCCCGAGAACCATCGCCATCCCGAGGATGAGCGCCACCTTGGCGAATTCCGAGGGCTGCAGCTGGAAACCGGCCGGCAGGACGATCCAGGAGTGCGCCCCGTTTATCGTCGAGCCCACCAGCAGAACGGCGACCAGGCCGAGCAGCGATCCCAGGTACACGAACGGCGCGTATGCCCGCAGAATGCGATAGTCGACGATCGTCGCCACACCCGCGAGCACCAGCCCGATGGCCAGGTTGAGCAGGTGGCGCTTGAGGAATATCTGCGGGTCGCCGCCGCTCTCGGTCTCGCGTTGCCGGGTGGCGGACCACACCAGCAGCGCCCCGAGCACCGACAACATGATCACACAGATCTGCAGTGGCCAGTCCAGCCGGCGCAGCGGGGAGTGCCGGCCCGACGCCCGGTCGCGCAGCTGGCCGATCCGGCCGCGCGGTGGGACCGGGGACGAACGCAGGGCCGTCGGGCTCGTCATGAACCCTCCATCCATGATCGCCGATAGAAGAGCGGGTGGCCCGGGAGCCCTCGACGCCAGCCGGAACCAGCGCTGGGAGGAGCCCCGGGATGCGCGGGGACGGCGGGCGGCCCGCGGGCGGCGGCGTCCACCGCGCCCGGGACCGCCGCGGGCGCCGCCGCCGCGACAGCGCCGGTGGACCGGCCGGTGAACGAGATACCCGACAGGCCGGCGGCCGGCGCCGCCGCGGTACCCGCCGCGGCCGCACCGGGGGCAGTCGCACCGAGGGCAGCCGTGCCCGGGGCAGCCGCACCGAGGGCAGCCGCACCGGGGACGGCCGCACCGGGGGCCGCTGTGCCGGGGGCCGGCTCGGGAGCCGTGTCGGCGGCGAACGTCCCGTCCTGCTTGAGGCGGGGCAGCTGGGACGGCGGCCTGCCGCCGGCGAACGCCGCGGGGCGTCCGATGCCGTAGATGCTCTGGTAGATGGCCTTCACGGCCGGGGCCGCGTACTCGGCGCCGGTCCCGGAGTCCGGGATGGTCACGACAACGACGAACTGCGGGTCGTTCGCGGGCGCGAACGAGGCGAACCAGGAGGTGTCCCCGGAGCCCTCCACCTCGGCGGTACCGGTCTTGCCCGCGACCGGGATGGTGTCGTTCGGCCAGTCTGCGAACACCCCGGTCGCGGTCCCGCCGCCTTCGCTGGTCACCCCGTGCAGGGCCTCGCGGAGGTAGGCCAGCGTGTCGGGCGCGGCCGGCAGCCTGCCGGCGGCCCTGGGCTCGATGGTCCGCACGACGCGGCCGTCCGGGGCCATCACCGCCTTGGCCAGGGTGGGCTGGTACAGCGTCCCGCCGTTGGCGATGGCGGCGTAGGCGGCCGCGAGCTGCAACGGGCTGACCGACAGGTACTGCCCCTGCCCGATCGCGAACTGGACCGCCGCGCCCCCGTTGTACAGGTAGCCGTCGACGCACGCCTCGGCGGCGTACTGGCGGAAGCGTTCGGCCTTGGCCGGGTCGGTGGCCTCCGGGTAGCCGTTGCGGGCCCGGCGGCAGTAGGAGTCCTTCAGCTCCTCCCAGATCTCCTTCGCGCCGGCCCGGTCGACGACCGACCCGGCCGTCTCGCCCGGCAGGTCGATGCCGGTGCGGCTGCCGAACCCCAGGGCGCGGGCCATCCTGACGAAGTACTCGTTGGGCTCCCGGTACGGGCCGCGGCCGTTGCGCAGCCCGCCGTCGGCCAGCCACGCCTCGTAGGCGAACTGGTCGAAGATGACGTCGCAGGAGATGACCAGGGCCTGATGGAGGGTGATCGGCCCGGCGGACGACCCCTCGAAGTTGTGGAAGGTCTGGGTGCCGATCTGCAGGGTGGGCGCGCAGTCGTACTTCCTGGTGGCCGACGCGCCGAGGCTGGTCAGCGCGGTCAGGGTCGACACCGGCTTGAACGTGGACCCGGGCGCGCTCGAGCCCTGGTACGCCCGCGACAGCAGCGGAATCCCGTTGGCCTGGTCGGACAGTGCCTGGTAGTCGGCTTCGGAGACGCCCCCGACGAAGACCGACGGGTCGTAGGAGGGCAGGCTCGCCATGGCGATCACACGGCCGGTCCTCGCGTCGAGCACGACGCCGGAGGCGGTGCGCGCCTGCCCGCCGCCAAGGGAGTCCAGGGTCTTGCGCAGGGTCTGCTCGACCGCCTGCTGGACACCGATGTCGAGCGAGAGCACGAGGTTGTCACCGCTGCTCGGCGCGGTGGCCGACGCGGTGCCCGCGACCCGCCCGAACCGGTCGACCTCGAGCCGCTGCACGCCGTCGGCGCCCCGCAGGTCCGCGTCGTAGGTGTTCTCCAGCCCGGCGACACCGACCAGGCTGTTCTGGTGGTATCCCTTGCTGGCGCCGTCGGCGTCGAGCTGCTTCTGGGTGACGGGGCTGAGATACCCCAGCTCGTGCGC
>NZ_CEVIVC010000021.1:0-13322 GCF_982290645.1 Protofrankia sp. CiP1_Cm_nod4 | reverse complement strand
CGCGCACGGCCTGCAGGTCGGCCGAGACCCCGGGGAACCGGTCGGGATGCTCGATGATCGCCAGCGCCTGCTGCGCGGAGACGTCCTTGGCCACCGGGACCGGCTGGTAGGGCGAGCCGTTCCAGCACGGCGGCTTCACCGTGGCGGAGCAGAACTGGATACGCGCACTGATGTCGGCGACGGGCATCCCGATCGCGTCCGACAGCCGCTCCAGCACGGCCTGTCCGGAGTCCTCCTGCCGGTCGGTGACCGACCGGTTCACCGATATGACCAGGGAGGTCCGGTTGCGGACAAGGGGCTGCCCCTGGTCGTCCACGATCAGGCCACGGATCGCCGGGGTGACGACCTCACGGACCCGGTTCGTCTCCGCGAGGTGGCGGTAGTGATCACCGTTGAGTATCTGCAGGGTCCACAGCCGGGCACCAAGTGTGATCAGCAGGGAGACCGCCAGGACGCGCAGGACGACCAGCCGTACCCGGATGCGGTCATCCAGGGACTCCTCCAGGGGGCCCGGCCGCCTCGCCCGCCCCCTGATCACGGCTGCTCCCTGTGCAGGCGCCGCAGCCCGGCCGTGACCAGCGGGAAGATGACCGGAGTCAGGACCAGCGCGTAGAGCGCCGCGCCGAGCACGCGCAGCAGCGTCTGGCTACCGGTCAGGCTCGGCTGGCCGATGATGCCGGCCATCGCGGCGTGCCCGGCCGTCCCGAGGGCCGACGCGCCGGCGGCGACGGCCAGCGGCAGGTAGGCCGACCGGTCGGTCTCCTCCCCGACGAGCCCCACCCCGTACCCGACCAGCGAGAAGACCATCGCGGTCTGGCCGAGGACGTGCGTGGAGAGCAGGTCCGCGAGCAGGCCGATACTGAAGCCGACGACCGCGCCGGTGACGGGCCCCTGGCACAGCGCCACGAAGCAGAGCACGATCAGGATGATGTCGGGGCTGCCCAGCGGCAGGCGCAGCGCGGCGATGACGGACACCTGCACCACGATCAGGACGGCCATCACGGCGACGGTGGCCACGATGATCCTGCCCCGCGGCCCGGCCGCGCGCGTACCCGTGTCCCACATGATCCCGCCTCAGCCGGTGGACGTCCTCGCCGCGGGGGCGAGCGTCGCTGTCGGGGAGATCCGCGCGGGCGTGCCTGGCGACGGCGACGCGGTGGCCGGCGACCGGCCCGTCGCGGCGGCCGGTGATGCGGCGGCCGGTGATGCGGCGGCCGGTGATGCGGCGGCCGGCGGCGCGGCGGCCGGCGGTGGCACCGGGCGTGGCGGCAGCAGCCGGTCGCCCGGATCGGCGGCGGGCCGGCCGACGACAACGCCGACGAGGTCCAGCGAGCCCAGGGCCGCGAAGGTGGTGACCTCGGCCGAGCGCGAGAGCCCCCCGCCGGAGTCCAGGACCTTGGTGACGACACCGATCGGCACCCCACCGGCATAGTCGTTGCTGCCGAACGTCACAAGGCGATCACCCGTCTTCACCTGGAGGGTGGCGTCGTAGAGGGTGAAGGCCAGGCTGCCGGGAGTGCCCCCGCCGGCCACCGCGCCGAGCAGCCTGGTGTTCTCCAGCCGGGCGCCGATGTGGCTGGCCGGGCTGGACACCAGCCGTACCACGGCGGCATGGGCGGTGGCGGTCAGGACGGTGCCGACCAGCCCGTCGTTGTCGATCACCAGCTTGTCCGGGGTGACGCCGTCGGCGCTGCCAGCGTTGATCGTGACCGTCCAGTCCGTCCCGGTGATGTCACCGATCGCTATGACCCTGGCCGGGATGATCGTGTACTGCCCGTGGTCGGCGAGCAGCCGCAGGCTGGACAGTTCGGTGGCCTGCCGCCGCACCTCGTCGTCCTCGGCGAGGCGCCGGCGCAGCTCGGCGTTTTCCGCGGCTAGGGCGTCCGCACGCTTCTGGTACCGGTTGGGATGGGCCAGCGCGGACAGGGTGCGCCCGACCGGACGGGTCACCGCGGTGACCGCCCCCTCGACCCCGCCGAACACCTCGCGCAGGGCACCGCGCACGCCCGACGAGCGCTCGCTCGAACGGTAGTCGATGGTGATCAGGGTAAAGGCCACGACGAGCAACACGATTATGATCACGCGGGAACGCCGGGTGTCACGTCCCACCACCGGCCTCCGTACCTGAAGAGAACCCCCGTACCCGCGGACGGTCAGCGACGGGGCTCGGAGATGAGTACCTGCTGCAACGCCTCGAACTCCTCCACACACTTGCCGGAGCCCATCGCGACCGAGTGCAGCGGGTTGTCGGCTATGTGGATCGGCATGCCGGTCTCGTGGCGCAGGCGTTCGTCCAGGCCGCGCAGGAGCGCTCCGCCACCGGTCAGCACGATCCCGCGGTCCATGATGTCGCCGGAGAGCTCCGGCGGGCACTTGTCGAGGGTGACCTTGACCGCGTCGATGACCGCGTTCACCGGCTCCTCGATCGCCTTACGGATCTCCTCGGCGGTGACGACGATGGTCTTGGGCAGGCCCGAGACCAGGTCCCGGCCGCGGATCTCGGCGCTCGGCTCGTCCGACATCTTGTGCGCGGAGCCGATGGCCATCTTGATCTCCTCCGCGGTCCGCTCACCGAGCATGAGCGAGTACTCCTTCTTGACGTAGGAGATGATGGCCGTGTCCAGCTCGTCCCCGGCGGTCCGGATGGACTGGCTGGTCACGATCCCGCCGAGGGAGATCACCGCCACCTCGGTGGTGCCGCCGCCGATGTCGACCACCATGTTGCCGGTGGGTTCGTGCACCGGCAGGCCGGCTCCGATGGCCGCGGCCATCGGCTCCTCGATGATGTAGACCTTGCGCGCGCCGGCCTGGTAGCCGGCGTCCTTCACCGCCCGCTGCTCGACCCCGGTGATGCCGGAGGGGACGCAGACGACCAGCCGCGGCTTGGCGAAGTGCCGGCGCCGATGGACCTTCTGGATGAAGTAGCGCAGCATGCGCTCGGTGGTGTCGAAATCCGCGATGACGCCGTCCTTGAGCGGACGGATCGCGACGACGTTGCCGGGCGTGCGGCCGATCATCCGCTTCGCCTCGGTGCCGACGGCGAGGATGCCCGTCGTGGTGGTGTTTATCGCGACCACGCTGGGTTCGTTCAGGACGATTCCGCGGCCACGGACGTAGACGAGGGTGTTGGCGGTGCCAAGGTCCACGGCCATGTCACGGCCTAGGAACGACAGCGAACTGGACATCGTCGGATGCCGGCCTTCCCGGGTGTGGGGTCTGGGTGCGCACGCAGGGTGTGCGGGGTGTACAAGGCAGGCGGTGTCCGTAACGATCTCGTGTCCACTGCTTGTTCGACGGGCCCCATCCACTAGTCCAGTAGTCCGGCAATCCAGTAGAGACGCTGTTGCAGACACCAAAGAGCGTGAACCGGGCCCCTCGAGCCTGCCATGGGTGTGCGGGACACGTGGCGCGCGACGGTTCACGCACCACGCCGGGCCACCGGGGCTGTCAGCCCCGGCCCGTAGGATCAGTTCTAACACTCGGAGTAGCAAGAATGCTACCCGAGACAACCCGATGAAGGCACCCGGAGTAACAACATTACGTAACCCTCACGAATGTAACCCGCGTGAACCAGACCTGCACGGAACAGGACCCGTCCGCCGGGTGTGGCGTGCCGGCGGGCGGCACGCCACCGGCACGCCACACCGACGCAGCCACACCCGTTCCGCGTCCTCAGGGCCGGAACGGCTCCCCGGGCCGGGCGGGGCCGGCTGTCAGCTGAGCCCCGGGAAGAACAGGTCGATCTCGCGCTTGGCGGACTCGGGCGAGTCCGAGCCGTGGACGAGGTTCTGCCCGATCTCCAGGGCGTAGTCGCCGCGCAGGGATCCCGGGGCGGCCTTGACCGGGTCGGTGGCGCCGATCAGGCCGCGCACCGCCTCGACCGCCCGCGGGCCCTCGGCCACCAGCGCGACCAGCGGGCCGGAGACGATGAAGTCGACCAGCTCGCCGAAGAACGGCTTGGCGGCGTGCTCGCCGTAGTGGGTCTCGGCGACCGAGCGCTGAAGGGTGCGCAGTTCAAGGGCGACCAGGGTCAGCCCCTTGCGTTCCAGCCGGCCGACGACCTCGCCGACGAGGCCACGGCTGACGCCATCGGGCTTGACCAGAACGAGGGTGCGTTCGACGGACACGGAACTCCTTCTCATAGCTGCTCATAGCTGCTCGCGTGGACAGCCGCGGTCCTCCGGCGGCTGCTGTGGACCTTATCCACCGCCACGCCACGTTATCCACCGCCACGCCACGTCCGGCCCACCGGCAACATCTACCAACGGACATCCGTCAGCCAACATCTGTCGGTCCGCATCTGTCGGCCCGCATCCGCTGGCACACATCTGTCGGCCAACATCCGCCGTGGCCGACATCCATCGACCAACAGATGCCGGCCGGCGTCCGTTGGTCAACGCCTGCCGGCCAACCTACCCGTCAGCGGCGCAACAGGTGGCGAGCCTCACCCACCGTCACCAACGATCCGGTCACCACGACCCCGGCACCGCCGAGGTCACCGTCCCGCTCGGCCAGCCGGACACCGGCGTCGAGGGCGTCGTCCAGACGGGCGGCGACCTCCACCCGGTCGGGGCCGAAGACGTCCACCGCGGCCGCCGCCAGGTCGTCCACGGGCATCGCCCGCGGTGACCCGCTCTGGGTGACGACGATGTCGTGCAGCACCGGCTCGAGGGTGGCGAGGATGCCGGCGGCGTCCTTGTCGGCGAGTATCCCCACGACGCCGACGAGGCGGCCGAAGCCGAACGCCTCGTCCAGCGCCTGGACGAGCGCCCGCGCGCCCGCGAGGTTGTGCGCGCCGTCCAGCAGCACCGTGGGTGAGCGGCGGAGCACCTCCAGGCGCCCCGGGGAGTCGGCCTGGGCGAAGCCGGCCCGCACCGCCTCGATGTCCAGCCGCTCCCGGCCGCCGCCGAGGAAGCTCTCGACGGCCACCAGCGCGCACGCGGCGTTGTGGGCCTGGTGCTGCCCGTACAGGGGCAGGAAGAGGTCCTCGTAGACACCACCGAGACCACGAATAGTGATCATTTGGCCGCCGACGGCGATGGTACGGCCGAGGACCCCGAACTCCAGCCCCTCCCGCGCCACCGTCGCCCCCACCTCGGCGCACCGGCGCAGCAGCACCTCGGCGGCCGGCAGCGGCTGCTGGGCGAGCACGACGAGCGCGCCCGGGTGAATGATCCCGGCCTTCTCCGCGGCCACCGCCTCCGGGGTGTCCCCGAGCTCCGGATGATCGATGGAGACCGGGGTCACGACCGCGACCCCGGCGTCGATGACGTTGGTCGCGTCCCAGGTCCCGCCCATCCCGACCTCGATGACGGCGACGTCGACCGGCGCGTCCGCGAACGCCGAGAAGGCCATCGCGGTCAGCAGCTCGAAGAAGGTGACCTTCTCCGGATGCCGGCCGTCGACGAGCTCCGCGTAGGCGATGACGTCGTCGTAGGCCCGGGTGAAGACCTCCGGCGCGGCGACCCGGCCGTCCAGGCTGATGCGTTCGGTGACGCTCTCCAGATGCGGGGAGGTGTACCGGCCGGGCCGGATCCCGAACGCGCGCAGCAGCGAGTCCGTCATCCGGGCGGTGGAGGTCTTGCCGTTGGTCCCGGTCAGGTGGATCGACGGGTAGGCCCGCTGCGGCTGGCCCAGCAGATCGACCAGGTCGCGCATGCGGTCGAGGTCCGGGAGCATGCGGTGCGGGAAACGTCCGGCCAGGGCCTTCTCGACCCGGGCGAGGCCGCCGTCGTCCGCCCCGCCGCCGCCCGTCCGGTTGTCGTCCGCTCCCACCTCAGGCCGACTTCTCCTGGCGAGGGGTCCGCTTGGACGAGGTGACGTCACGGTCGCGCGGCACCAGCGTCGGGTTGACGTGTTCCAGGACGACCTCGCGCGTCACCACGGCCCGGGCGACGTCCTTGCGGCTGGGGATGTCGTACATGACCGACAGCAGGACCTCTTCCATGATCGCGCGCAGCCCGCGGGCGCCGGTCCCGCGCAGGATCGCCTGGTCCGCGATCGCGTCGAGGGCGTCCGCGGTGAAGTCGAGGTCGACCCCGTCCAGCTCGAACAGTTTCTTGTACTGCCGGACCAGTGCGTTCTTCGGCTCGGTGAGAATGCGGATCAGCGCTTCCCGGTCGAGGTTCGAGACACTGGTGATCACTGGCAGACGGCCGATGAACTCGGGAATCATCCCGTACTTGAGCAGGTCCTCCGGCATGACGTCGGAGAAGACGTTCGCGGCGTCCGGATCGTCCTTCCCGTGCAGAACCGCCCGGAATCCCAGGGATTTCTTGCCGACGCGCGAGTCGATGATACGGTCAAGCCCGGCAAAAGCTCCACCGACGATGAACAGGACGTTTGTGGTGTCTATCTGGATGAATTCCTGGTGGGGGTGCTTGCGACCGCCCTGGGGCGGCACGCTCGCGGTCGTCCCCTCCAGTATTTTCAGCAGCGCCTGCTGAACCCCCTCGCCGGAGACGTCCCGGGTGATACTCGGGTTCTCCGACTTACGCGCGATCTTGTCGACCTCGTCGATGTAGATAATGCCGGTCTCGGCCTTCTTGACATCGTAGTCGGCGGCCTGGATGAGTTTGAGCAGGATGTTCTCGACATCCTCGCCCACATAGCCGGCCTCGGTGAGCGCCGTCGCGTCCGCGATCGCGAACGGGACGTTGAGCATCCGGGCGAGGGTCTGCGCGAGCAGCGTCTTGCCGCACCCGGTGGGCCCCAGCAGCAGGATGTTGCTCTTGGCGAGCTCCACGTCACCCTTGGCGTCGCCGCCGGCACCCCCGGCCTGGACCCGCTTGTAATGGTTGTAGACGGCAACCGAAAGGGTCTTCTTGGCCTGCTCCTGGCCGACGACGTAGCTGTCCAGGAACTCGTAGATCTCGCGGGGCTTCGGCAGCTCGTCCCACTTGAGATCGGAGGATTCCGACAGCTCCTCCTCAATGATCTCGTTGCAGAGATCGATGCACTCGTCGCAGATGTAGACACCCGGCCCGGCGATGAGCTTCTTCACCTGTTTCTGGGACTTGCCGCAGAACGAGCACTTGAGCAGGTCGCCGCCGTCACCTATGCGTGCCACCGAGGACTCAGTCCCTTCGTCCAGACGATGGTGTCGCCTGCAGCTCAGGGGCGGTCTGGCCGCCCAGTCGTCGCCTGTCTGTTACTATCCTGCCCGCGTTACCGACTGTTGCACATGGCCGGCGACATCGGGCTGATGGCCGTCACATCCTCGTGTGGGGACCGTACCCCGTACAGACGCCCGGTGAGAGCTCTATCGCGCGGCTCGCGGGGATCAGCCTACGGTCCGGCGGCCACATCCCCAGACGCCCGCGCCGTACGGATTGCGCCCAGGCAGGCCGTGCGCACGGCCGCCACCGCGCCGGCCGGCCGGCCCTCTGATCACCCGCCGCCCGATACACCCCTGACATCGCGGGGAAACAGCCCCGGAGGCCCCCACGGACAGCCGGGAGCGACACGACCGCACGCCTTGCGCGCCCCCCCGGGCAGCCGGCAAGGCGCGGCGCTCCGGGCCGGCGGGGCCGGCCCGGAGCCCGCGCGGTGCCGGGCTCCCCCGGTCCTCCGGGGGGCGGAAGCAAGGCGGTCATGGTTTTCGCCGCGCCCGCAGCCGTCAGCGGGTGGCCGACTGAGTGGCCGCCAGCCGGGAGGTCTTGCGCGTCGAGATGACCTCGTCGATCAGCCCGTACTCCTTGGCCTCGGCCGCGCTGAGGATCTTGTCCCGCTCGATGTCCCGGCGGATCTCCTCCTCGCCGCGGCCGGTGTGCCGGGCGTATATCCGCTCCAGCAGCGCGCGCATCCGCAGGATCTCCCGGGCCTGGATCTCCAGGTCGCTGGACTGGCCCTCGCCCTGCCCGGACGGCTGGTGCAGCAGGATACGGCTGTTCTCCAGCCCGAAACGCTTGCCCGGGGTGCCGGCGGCGAGCAGCACCGACGCGGCCGATGCCGCCTGCCCCATGCAGATCGTCTGGATGTCGGGCCGGACGAACTGCATGGTGTCGTAGATCGCCGTCAGCGCGGTGAAGGACCCGCCCGGCGAATTGATGTAGATCGAGATGTCGCGGTCCGGATCCTCGGACTCCAGGAACAGCAGCTGCGCCATCACGTCGTTGGCGGACGTGTCGTCGATCTGCACACCCAGGAAGATGATGCGCTCACGCAGGAGCTTCTCGTAGGGATCGAGAGCGATCTCGCCCCGGCTGGTCCGCTCGATGACGCGCGGCAGGACGTATCGGCTGACGGGTTGACGGCTGATGTCGCCCTGACCGGTGATCGTCTGGTTCATGTCCGGGTGCCTCCCCGACGGCTTGTGATGATCGGTGGCAGATGTCGACGGTGCGGGCCGAGCGTCCCGCGGGTTCTTCGAGCCGGCCCGGCGGTGGCCGGGCAGGTGTCGGCCGGTTCAGGCGGTCGACGCCCGCCTGAACCGGCCCGGCTCGGCTGGCTCTAGCTGACCGGGCCCTCGCTGGGGACCTGGCGGGCCCGCGAGACGACGTGGTCGACGAAGCCGTAGTCCTTGGCCTCCTCTGCCGTGAACCACCGGTCGCGGTCGGAGTCCCGCTCGATCTGCTCGATGGGCTGGCCGGTGTGGAACGCGATCCGCTCCTGCATCATCCGCTTGGTGTAGAGCATCTGCTCGGCCTGGATCGCGATGTCGGACGCGGTACCGCCGATACCGCCGGAGGGCTGGTGCATCATGATCTTCGCGTGCGGCAGCGAGTAGCGCTTGCCCACCGTGCCCGCGCACAGCAGGAACTGGCCCATCGACGCGGCAAGGCCGAGCGCCACCGTGGCGACGTCGTTCTCGACGTACTGCATGGTGTCGTAGATCGCCATGCCGGCGCTGACCGAGCCGCCGGGAGAGTTGATGTACAGGAAGATGTCCCGGTTCGGATCCTCGGCGTTGAGCAGCAGGAGCTGGGCGCAGATCGTGTTGGCGATCTGGTCCTCGACCACCGAGCCCAGGAAAATGATCCGTTCGCGCAGCAGACGGTTGAAGACCTGCTCGTCGAAACTGGCCCCACCCTGCCCCGGCGAGCGCAGCTGCGGGACTGCCAGGCTCGGGGCTGCGATATCACTCACGGTTAGCTCCTCGGCTTCCTCGCGCTGGCGGCGGTTGATCTGACCGGCTCGACACTATCTGTGACTCGCGTCGGTTCCGGGAGTTCAC
The DNA here is from genome assembly GCF_982290645.1 of Protofrankia sp. CiP1_Cm_nod4. Classification (NCBI taxonomy): domain Bacteria; kingdom Bacillati; phylum Actinomycetota; class Actinomycetes; order Frankiales; family Frankiaceae; genus Protofrankia; species Protofrankia sp. CiP1_Cm_nod4. Next base: position 4,147 of record NZ_CEVIVC010000021.1, on the reverse strand, counting down.
GCTCGATGTTCGCGCTGGGCGTGAGGGCCGGCCAGTCCGAAATCTGATCAATTCGGACATCGGGGTATCATACAGACCTCGGACGGACGACCAACCGGGGCCCCGGAGAGCGGGGTACCAGTCGGTGCGGCGGAATGCCAGCCGGGTGGACGAGGCGCCGGGACGATCCTCGTCCACCCGACGACGGTCAGCTGCCAGGACGCTCAGACACCGGATGCGGGGCCTGCCTGAGTGCCACCGGCCACCTCGTCGTCATCGTGGGCATCGCCGTCAACGTCGTCACCAACGTCGCCGTCCACGTCGCCGTCCACGTCGTAGTAGGCGCTGTCAGCATCGGCGTCATCGTCGGCCACCGGCTCCGGCCGGCGGGGCAGGTCCAGCTCCACCGCGTTGCCCTCGGTGTCGACGACCTTCACCTGCTCCAGCAGGAAGGTGAGGGCCTTGCTGCGCACGGTGTCCGCCATGATCGCGGCAAGCCCCTCGCCCTGGGAGATCTGCTGGGCGAAGATCTCCGGGCTCAGGCCCGCGCGCTGCGCCCGCCCGATGATCTGCTCCATCAGCTCGCCCTGCTCGACGCCGATCTGCTCGACGTTGATCACCGCGTCCAGGATGAACTGGGAGCGCAACGCCCGCCCGGCCAGCCGCCGGATCTCGTCGAGGTACTCCTGCTCGCTCTGGCCGAGTGACTCCAGGTAGGAGGCCCGCTCGAGGCCGAGCCGCTCAAGCTCGTGCGAGAGGCGGTGCTCGCGGGCCTCGACCTCGCTGTCGAGGACCGAATCCGGCACCGGCACGTCGAGCCGCTCGATCAGGTCGTCGAGGACGCGCTCCCGGGCCTGGTTGAGCTGGCCGAGCCGGACCCCCTGGCCGAGGCTCGTCCGGACGTCCTCGAGCAGTTCCGCCAACGAGTCGAACTCGCTGGCGGTGGTCGCGAAGTCGTCGTCGAGCTCGGGCAGCTCACGCTCCTTGACGCCGCGGACGGTCGCCGTGACCTCGGCCGCCTTCCCGGTATGCTCCCCGGCGAGCAGCTCGGTCCGGAACGTGCGGCTCTCGCCCTCGGCGGCGCCGGTGACCGCCTCGTCGAGGCCCTCGACGAGATCGCCGCTGCCGACCTCGTATGACAGGCCAGCGGCGTCGGCACCCTCGACGGTCTCCCCGTCGACGGTCGCGGTCAGGTCGAGCGAGATGAAGTCACCGGCCTGGACCGGCCGCTCCACCGGCCTGAGGACGGCGAACCGCTCACGCAGCGTCGTCAGGTGGGCCTGGACCTGCTCCTCGGTGACCTCGGCAGCGTCGACGGTGATCTCAACGGTGTCGTACTCCGGCAGGGCGATCTCCGGGCGGACGTCCACCTCGGCGGTGAACACCAGCGGGGCGCCGTCGGCGAACGAGCTGATGTCGACCTCGGGCTGCGAGAGGACGTCGACCTCCTCCTGGCGCACCGCGTCGGTGTAGAACCGGGGCAGTGCGCTGTGGATGGCCTCCTCCAGGATCGTCCCCCGGCCGAGGCGCTGGTCGAGGATGCGCGGCGGCACCTTGCCCGGCCGGAAGCCGGAAACCCGGACGTCCCGCGCGAGTTTGCGGTAGGCGGCGTCGACAGAGGGCTTGAGCTCGTCGAAGGGCACCTCGACGGTCAGCTTGACCCGGGTGGGACTAAGGGTTTCCTTGGTGGCCTTCACGGCGCGGCTAACTCCTGATGCGGCGGTGGATCGGATGGACGCGCCGAGATTACCGGTCGGGGCGGGGAGACTCGAACTCCCGATCTCCTGCACCCAAAGCAGGCGCGCTAGCCACTACGCTACGCCCCGTGGCGTTGCTCCTCCATCCTACGGGGTAGAGTCTCTGGAACGTCCCGCGGGTGTAGCTCAATGGCAGAGCCCCAGCCTTCCAAGCTGGCCATGCCGGTTCGATCCCGGTCACCCGCTCGTGCGCGCCGCCCCTGGTCAGGGCCACACCCCGGCCAGGACGTCGATCTTTGTGGTACGGCGATCCTTGTCGTGTCGTCGGCCCGCGCGGTGTCCGGCCCGGTTCGTCGGGCACGATCGGATGCACCATGACGCTCGCCGACCGCCTGCCCCCGCATCCCGACCCCGACAGCATCTTCGACGCGTTCACCGAGTGGACGCGGGAGCAGGGGCTGACCCTGTACCCCGCCCAGGCCGAGGCCCTCATCGAGGTGGTGACCGGGTCCAACGTCATCGTGGCCACCCCGACCGGGTCCGGCAAGAGCCTGGTGGCCGCCGGCGCGCACTTCGCCGCGATGGCCCACGGCCGGCGCAGCTTCTACACCGCGCCCATCAAGGCGCTGGTGTCGGAGAAGTTCTTCGCCCTGTGCGCCACGTTCGGGCCGGGCAACGTGGGGATGATGACCGGGGACGCCGGCGTCAACGAGACCGCCCCCGTCATCTGCTGCACCGCCGAGATCCTGGCCAACATCGCCCTGCGGGACGCGGCCGCCGCCGGCGTGGGGCAGGTCGTGATGGACGAGTTCCACTTCTACGCCGACCCCGACCGCGGCTGGGCGTGGCAGGTGCCGCTGCTCGAGCTCGCGGACACGCAGTTCATCCTCATGTCGGCGACCCTCGGGGACGTCCGCCGGTTCGAGGAGGACCTGACCCGCCGGACCGGGCGGCCCACCGCCGTCGTCCGCTCCGCGCAGCGTCCGGTGCCACTGTTCCACCACTACGTGACCACGGCGCTGCACGAGACGCTCGAGGAGCTGCTGAGCACCCACCAGGCGCCGGTCTACGTCGTCCACTTCACCCAGGCATCGGCGCTGGAACGCGCCCAGTCGCTGATGAGCATCAACGTGTGCAGCCGCGCGGAGAAGGACGCCATCGCCAGGTCGATCGGCGACTTCCGGTTCGCCGCCGGGTTCGGCCGGACGCTGTCCCGCCTGGTCCGCCACGGCATCGGCGTGCACCACGCCGGCATGCTGCCGAAGTACCGCCGGCTGGTGGAGCAGCTCGCCCAGGAAGGGCTTCTTAAGATCATCTGCGGCACCGACACCCTGGGTGTGGGGATCAACGTGCCGATCCGCACGGTCGTGTTCACCGCGCTGTCCAAGTACGACGGGACGCGGACCCGCCACCTGCGCGCCCGGGAGTTCCACCAGATCGCCGGGCGGGCCGGCCGCGCCGGTTACGACACCGTCGGCACGGTCGTCGTGCAGGCGCCCGAACACGTCGTGGAGAACGAACGCGCTCTGGCCAAGGCAGGGGACGACCCGCGCAAGCGGCGGCGGGTCGTCCGCAGGAAGCCCCCGGAGGGGTTCGTCTCCTGGGGCCCGGCGACCTTCGAACGGCTGGTGGCCGCCGAGCCCGAGCCTCTGACGTCGAGCTTCGCCGTCAGCCACGCCATGCTCCTCAACGTGATCAACCGGCCGGGCGACGCCTTCGCCAGCATGCGCCGGCTGCTCACCGACAACCACGAGCCCCGGCCCGCCCAGCGCCGGCACATCCGCCGGGCCATCGCCATCTACCGGGCGCTGCTCGCCGCCGGTGTGGTGGAGAAGCTCGCCGTGCCGGACGAGACCGGGCGCACCGTCCGGCTCACCGTCGACCTGCAGCTCGACTTCGCCCTCAACCAGCCGCTGTCCCCCTTCGCCCTGGCCGCCCTGGAACTGCTCGACCGCGACGCGCCCGGCTACGCGCTGGACGTGGTGTCGGTCCTCGAGGCCACCCTGGACAACCCCCGCCAGGTCCTCTCCGCCCAGCAGTTCAGGGCCCGCGGCGAGGCCGTCGCCCAGATGAAGGCGGACGGCGTCGAGTACGAGCAGCGCCTCGAGCTGCTGGACGCCGTCACCTACCCCAAGCCCCTCGACGACCTGCTCGGCGCCGCGCTCGAGACGTACCGGCGCGGCCACCCGTGGGTCGCCGACCACGAGCTCGCGCCCAAGTCGGTGGTGCGGGACATGTACGAACGGGCCATGACCTTCGCCGAGTACGTCGGCTTCTACGGCCTGGCCCGCTGTGAGGGGCTGCTGCTGCGCTACCTGTCCGACGCCTACCGGGCCCTGCGGCAGACCGTCCCCGAGGAGGCCCGGACCGAGGAGCTGACCGACCTCATCGAATGGCTGGGGGAACTGGTCCGCCAGATCGACTCAAGCCTGCTGGACGAGTGGGAGCGGCTGCGCAGCCCCACCCCGGAC
>NZ_CEVIVC010000020.1:55545-56251 GCF_982290645.1 Protofrankia sp. CiP1_Cm_nod4 | reverse complement strand
AGCCAGCCAAGATGATCTAGGGCGCCGGTCAGGTAGCGCGGATCCCATCCACGGCCGGCCGCACAGGTCATGATCCAGGAGAGTTTGTCGTTGTGTACGCTTTTTGGCCGCAAAAGCGTACACAACGACAAAATTATGCCGATCTTCTCCGGTGGCCGGCGTCCATCGAAGTGTGCCACTGTTTGTGGGGATACGTATGGTTACCTGGCCGGCGCTCTAGATGATCGATGAGACGGCTGGCCGGGCCGGCCCCGGCGGGCGGACGGAACTGTGTTCCGCGGGGCACTGTGTTCCGCGGGGCGCGGTCAGGCCGGCGCGCACTGCAGGTCCGGATGGTTGCCTCGCACGGCGCGGACGGTCAGCCGTACGTAGTCGACGACGGGCTCGGGCAGGCGCTCGGCGACCGCCCGGGTGAACGCGGCCCGTTCGTCGAGCGGCAGCCGGTCGAGATGAGAGCCGAGGACGACCGTTTCCAGGTAGCGCAGCAGCAGGTCGTCGTCGGGGAAGACCGCCGGGTCCGCCACCAGCGCCACCTCGGCGTCGACGAAGCCGGCGGCCCGCAGCCGGGCCCGCGTCCCGGCGACGTCGGCGAAGTTCCACACGTCCGGCACGTCGTCGACCAGGCTGTCGATGGCGCGGCTGACGTTCGCGATGTTCCCGTGCCCACCGCATTCGAAGACGAGCTGGCCGCCGGGGGCCAGCACGG
>NZ_CEVIVC010000020.1:52759-55488 GCF_982290645.1 Protofrankia sp. CiP1_Cm_nod4 | reverse complement strand
GCCTGCCCGGTCGGGCCGGGCAGGTGCAGCGGCCGGGCCAGGTCCGCGTGGACGATCTCCAGGCGGTCGGTGCGGCCGTCCAGCCGGGCTCGCAGCCGGTCGAGCATGGCGGCGGAGCCGTCCACGGCGATCACCCGCCCGTGGGGCAGCCGGTCGAGCAGGGCGGCGGTGTCACGGCCGGTGCCGCAGCCGGCGTCGAGGACTGTCTCGCCGCCGGCCAGCGCCAGGCGGGAGAGGGTGCGCAGGCCCCACTGCTCGTGGGGCAGCGGCAGGGAGTCGTAGCCACGGGCGTCCCATTCGCGAGGCATGTACCGAGCCTATATCGCGGCAGGTGATGGTTCGATAGCAGGGTGAGACATTGCTCGCCGCCGGGAGGAGCGTCTCGGGGCTGCGCGCTCCGATGCGGATCCCGTGCTGGTCGGTACCGCCGCGGGGACGACGAAACCGGCGGGACGGCAGGGCCGGCTGCGGGCGGGGGCGGCTGCGGTAACGAGATTTTAAACAACAATCGTGGTGTCCGGCCGTGTGCATGCGCCCGGGGCCGGGAAGCCTGGAAGGAGACGAATCCGGTGATGCGATCTTTCCCACGGCATACGTCCTGCCCGGAAAGGGGAGCGAACGGATATGACCGCTGACCACGCGCCGAGGGGAACGGTTCACACACCGGTGTCGGCACGCCCCGGGGCCGCCGTCGCCATCGCCTTGCTGACCTTCCTGCTGTCCGCCTTCATACTCCCGGCCGCGGTGCCGGGCCGCCCGACCGCCGCCTACCTGTCCGCCGGGCTTATCGGTGCCGGGGTGGTGTTCGGTGTGCTGCTCGCCGCCGACTTCGCCCGGGCCGCGGCCGCGCGCCGGGCCGGTGTCGAGGTCAGCGGGATCAGGGTCGGTGCGTTCGGCAGCCGGCTGACCACCGTGACGAAGATCACAGAACCTGTGGCCGCCGCCCGCGTCGCCCGCGCCGGCCTGTTCGTCGGCGGGCTCGGAGGAGGCGTGCTCGTCGTGCTCGGCTGGCTTGCTCCCAGCGGCGCCGCGGCGCTCGCCGGCAGCGTCGGGCTGTGGGCGGGCGGCCTGCTGCTGTTGCTCACCGCCTCGGAGCTGCTGCCCACGCCACGCACCGGCGGGGGGCGGCTGCTCGCGTCCGCGGTGTACCGCCGGACGGGCAGCCGGGAACGCGCCGACGCCGCCGTGGCCCGGGCCGCGGTGGCCGTCGGCTGGGCTCTGATCGCGTCGGGCCTGGCCGTGACATTCCTGGCCAGCCCGGCGGGGCTGTGGGTGGTGCTGCTGGGCTGGATCGCGCTTGGCGCCGGCCGGCTCGAGCAGTCCCGGTTGCGCACGAACCGGCTGCTGGCCGGGGTCCGGGTCGGCGAGGTGATGGGGCCCGCCCCCGAGAGTGTGGCCGGTTGGCGTACGGTCGCCGCCGCCGTGGAGGATGTGGTGGCGCCGGCCGTGGCCGCCTCGGGGCGGACGGTGTTCACCGTCGTGGACTTCGACGGCGCGCTCGCCGGGGTCGTGTTCCTGCGTGACCTTGACGCGGTCCCGCTGGACGACCGGGGGCTGACCAGGGTCAGCAAGGTGAGCGTGCCGATGACCACGGTGTGCCTGACCACAGCGGACGAGCTGCTCACCGACCTGCTTCCGCGGCTGGCCGGGCGGCCGGGCGCGGGCCTCGCGCTGGTGGTCGACGACATCGGCGCTGCCAGGCCACAGCCGGTCGGCGTCGTCGGCCACATGGAGATCACGAAGACGTTGGCGGTCGCGTCGTTGCGGGCCGCCGTGGCCGGCGCCTCTGGCGCGTCCGGCGCCGCCGGCGGGCCCGGGGCCGGCGGGCCCGGGGCGGCGGCCGGTACGACGGTGCCGGGCGCCGCGCGGCCGTCCGACTGAGCAGCTCCCCTGAGCGGCGGCCGCTGCCCGGCCGGGGCCGGTCGGATGGCATGCTGGCATGCGTATCCGCCGGAGTGCCCGGGAGGGACACGAGTACTGTTGCCGCCATGACGATCAGGACCGCTGAGGCGTTGGCCGGCCGTACGCCTGTCGACTACCTGGCGGTGGGGAACCCGACACTTGACGTCCTGCCCGACTCGTCCTTCGCCATCGGCGGGAGCATGGTCTACGCCGTGGTGCAGGCGGCGCGGCTGGGGCTGTGCGCCGTCGGTGTCGGGCGCGGCCGCGACGTGGAACTGGCACCGGTGTGGACGCCGTTCGAGGCGGAGGCGTTCCTCTACATCCAGCCGGCGCCGGAGACGACCCGGTTCCGCAACGACAACACCGGCGGTGCCGGCAGCCTGCGTACCCAGTGGCTGGAGGCGTCCGCGGGTGCCGTCTCGGGGCTCGACCGGCTCCCGGAGAGCAGGGTGCTGCATCTGGCGCCCGTCGCGCGGGAGATCGTCCTCGACGATGTTGTCCGGCGCAGCGCGCGGGGGCTGGTCGGGCTCACTCCGCAGGGCCTGATCCGTTCCTGGGACGCCAGCCGGCTCGTCCGTCATCACATGCTGCACATCGACGGCGCGACCGCGAAGAACATCGACGCGGTGGTGTTCGCCGACTACGAGGCCGCCTATCTGGCCGGTGTGGCCGAGGCGGTGCGCCGCGCCGGTGGGGTCGTCGTGGTCACCAAGGGCCCTCGAGGGGCGGAGGTCCTGCTCGCGAACGGGACGCAGGAGTTCGCCGCCATCGCGGCCGACCGTCTCGTCGATGACACCGGTGCCGGGGATGTCTTCGCCGCGTCGCTG
>NZ_CEVIVC010000020.1:49344-52156 GCF_982290645.1 Protofrankia sp. CiP1_Cm_nod4 | reverse complement strand
CAGCGACGCGGTCCGGTTCGCCGCCGCGGCCGCCACGCTGAGTATCAGTGGGATCGGCCCGGGGTCGATCGCGACCCGGGACGCCGTCGCGAAGCTGGCCGGCCAGGACACCGCGCCCCACCGCAGCGCCGCCGGGCTGTTCTGAGGCACCCGGTTCTCGACCCCACCCGACCCCGCCCGTTCGGGGTCCTTTTCCTTTGCCCACGCCGTAGTCAACGCTGTTGACGACTCCTGGCGCCATATTTGATCTTGAAAGTTGCCGGTGGATGTGCGTTGGGAGCGGGGCCGGGATGTTCCATGCCGTCAACCGCCTGCGGTGGGGTAGAGCGGCCACTTGTCGAGCGTGAGGCAGTCGTCGCTGGTTTTCGGCTCCCGGCCGCTGATGACGAACTGGCACGGCTGCCCGCCGGTGGCCTGCCGGTTCTGGTTCGACGGGTCGTACGGGGGGAGCTCCTTCCAGGAGAGATCGATGTAGATCACGGTCAGCTGTTTGCTCTGCGCTATCTGGGAGGCGTTGAAGTCGTTGCATCCGGTTGCTCCCGGCCACGCGGTCGCCGGAAAGTTCTTCACGTCCTCGCACGACGTGGGGGAGTCCTGCCGCAGCTGCTTCTCGATGCCTGTCCTGTCGATCGCCGTATTCTTGGTGACCATGTCGACGAACAGCTTGGCGGCATCGTAGGAGATGCCGATCCGCTCGTCCGCCCACAGTGTCTGGTGCTGGGCCCTCCCGGTCGCCTCGTACATGCTCTTCAGGCGGTGACAGAAGTCCTCCAGCGACCTGCTCACAAACAGGCCCTGGGTCAGGGTCCCGTCGAGGCACTTCTTGCCGGCGAGCACCACGGGAGCGCCTTTTGACACGAAGCGGAAGGCGGTCGTGTTGTTCCACTGTCCTGCCGCCTGGACCACGTACCGCGACACCGAGTCGTCGGCGAGGACCCGGTCCAGGCAGGCGCGCATACCGTCGAGGAAGCCGGGGAAGTCGTTGTACCGGCCGGCGAAGAAGAGCAGATTGCTCTGGTTCTCGCCCGCGCACCGCTCACGGAACCAGTCCGGTGTGTTCTCCCCGGGTCCCCAGCCGTGCGGTTCGTAGCGGAGCCCGGCCCGGGTGGCCTCGTTCCTGACGTCCTGCACCAGGGTGGAGACGTAGAGGTCGTCCACGGCCGGGTCCCCCTCCTGGCCGCGGGGATCACCAGGCGACCGTGGGTAGTACACGCTGATTCCCTGCTGTGCTTTCTTGGCATAGGCGGTGGCGAGCTGGGCCTCCCGCCGGTTGTTCGGCACCATCTGGAAGTAGGACGGTGAGAAGATCTCCATGGCGTCCCCGGACAGGGTGGTGGCGATCACGGGTATACGGGCGTTCCCGAGTGTGGCGACGGCCCGGCCGGTGTCCATGTTGCTCCGGTCCATGCCGATGACGCCGAGCACTTTTTCCCGGGGACGGGCGGCCAGCGGCACGAGATGATCGCGCGCTACCAGGTCGGCGTACCTCATGTGACTGCCGCCGTTGGCGATGAGGACGCGCAGCGCCATCCTCGGGACGGACGAATCAGCTCCTAACGTCCCGCACTCCGGAATGTCCTGTTTCTGGTTCAGCGTGTGCTGCCAGGTCAACAGCCCTTCCAGCTCCGCGACCTGTGCCGCGGTCCAGTCGGTTTCGGTCTCCCCGGTGAGGCCGGCAAAGTAGACCAGCGTCATGAGCGTGTACGGAATATTACCCGGTGACAGAGCGGCGAGTTTCACCGCGCACCGGTTCTGCCTAGCGATCTCCTGTTGCACGGCGAGCAGACGGTCGCCGGAAATCGATTTTCTCCCGGCGTTGAACCGGTAGCTGCCGTCGCTGTAGCCGACGCACTGGCCGTTGACCCAGGACACCGAGACACCCGTTCGCGACCAGCAGCCGTCATGATCGAATACGTGGGTGCCGTACCGGAGAATCCCGAGGACCACGGCCGCCAGGAGCACGACCGCGAGCGAACGCAGCGCCCATCGGCGCGCCCATAGCGGAGGCTTTGGCGCGGACAGGTGCTGCCCCCATCCCCTGGCATGTGGTCCGACCGTCTCCTCGGACGGCGGTGCTGACGCGAAGGCGGGTATCCGTAGCCACAGCCGCCAGTCCGCGCCGCTGGGTGGCTCGGCAGTGTTCCAGGCGTCGAGCGCGTCCGCCGCGTTGGCGGCGGACAGGAGAGGCTGCGGGGGCGGCTGCGGGATGGTGTCGGCCTGGTAGCCGGCGACCAGCAGGAGGGGGTCGTTCTTCCGGGTGCTGTCGCGGACGGTGATGATCATGTCCAGGAGCCGCTCGCCCTGCGGGTCGTCGGCGATGTTGTCGATGAGAGCCAGGACCCGGGCGGTGCGCCGCCACGCCCATAGCCGCCAGAACCGGCGCCGGTAGACGGCCCGCAGGTCGTGGAGAAAGGCGTCGACCAGCAGATGTTCCCGCTGGGCCTCCTCCTCGGGAACGCGGTGGGTGTCCGCGGCGAGACGGACGGCGAAAGAAGCGAATCCCTCCCCGTTCTCCGCGGGAAACAGCCGCTGTCTCATGAACCAGCGGGTGCGGACCAGGCCTGGCACGGGAATATATCCGGACTGCCAGAGCCGGAACCGGGCCCTCGGCCCGACGATGATGAGCACGGCCAGCAGCAGCCGGGTCAGGCCGGACAGGCCGTCCAGCAGTGGGTTGGCGCCGTTGTGGGCGCCCGCGAGCTTGGCCCGCAGGCGTTCGCCGAGTACCTCTTTCCGGGTTTTGCCAGGGGGAAGAGGAGCGAGTTGCTGCCGGGTCAGCCAGTCCGCGAACACGTACGTACGGAAACGGCAT
>NZ_CEVIVC010000020.1:29312-48941 GCF_982290645.1 Protofrankia sp. CiP1_Cm_nod4 | reverse complement strand
AGGGGCGGAGAAGTCGAGTGCCGGCGGCCTTCCGGCGCCAGGTCGAGATAGGCGCGCGGGATCACCGGCGACGGGGACCAGCGTACGCGCTGGCGCACCTCGGTGAGCCAGGGGCCGCTGTCCGGGCCGGCGACCAGGCATACCAGTGGCGCCGACCGGCGTCGCGCGGGATCGACGGCGAGGGAGTGGAGCAGGGTGAGAACAGCGCCTACGCCGTCAAAAAACGGAATCATGACTCCCCCGTATCATTCCCATGGTCAGCACTATGCCACGTAGCGCACCGGATACCGGTTCCGGCCCGGCCCGGCCCGGCGGATCGTCCCTGTCGATTCGGTGGAGGCCGACGGTGCGGAGAAACGGTCGCGCGGTTTTTGACTGGCCGGCTGTCGTCCGGTGGGTGGGCACCTGCTTCCGGTGTGCTTTGCCGTGCTTCACGGTTTCAGGCGTCCGATGGTTGTTCAACCAGTGTTTTGATTTTGTTTTTTTGGCTTGGCCGTCCCGTCTCCGGGAGCCGTGGTTGTAGCGGGACTGCGGGTGGCTACGCCGCACGCTGAGCATGGTTGCTCTTCGTGACCGATCGGGTGGCTCCTCGGAGTGACTCGGATCGTGGCGGGCGGATACCGCGACGACTGTGCGTGTGCGGCTGTATGTATGCGGGCACACAGTGGACGATGGGGGGTATGGACGTTCCCGAACCGCGCCGACTGGAGTACACGGAGGCGCTGCGGCGTCTGCGGATCATGCTGGGTGACCTTGCCGAGCAGACCAGTCAGATCGTCCTCGACGCGACCACCGCGGTGACCGGGCGGGCCGACACCGCCGGTGTGCACGCCGCGGTGGCCTGCCTGCGTGACTGCTGTCAGGACCTCGACGAGGACCTGGTGCTGCTGCTGGCCCGGCAGAACCCGGTCGCCGGGGACCTGCACCTGGTCGTGGCCGGGCTGCGCACCGCCGCGGCGGTGCAGCGGATGGCCGAGCTCGCCGGCCACATCGCCGCCACCGCCGACCTGCGGGCACCCGCCGTCGTGGTCCCGGTCGGGCTGCGTCCCACCCTCAGCCAGCTCGGCCGGCTGTGCGCCGAGCAGGCGAGCAGCCTGGCCACCGCGATCTGCGCCGACGACCCGGCGGCCGCCGCCTGGCAGGTCACCGCGGGCGACGAGCCCATCGACCGCATCCACCGGCGGCTGATGGCCGCCCTCACCGACCCCGGCTGGCCCCACGGCATCCAGCAGGCGGTGGACCTCGCCTTGCTGTCCCGGTACTACGAGCGGTACGCCGACCAGGCTGTCACCGCGGCCCGCCAGCTCGTCCGCCTGCGCTGGGTCCCGTCGCTGTCGGACAGCCCGGACGATCCGGGCCTGCCGGCCGGTCCGGATACCGCCGCTGATCCGCCGGGAGGCCCGGCAGGAGGCCCGGTCAGATCGCCAGGGCGGACAGGATGAGGGTGATGCCGTCGTGGAACTGCTCCTGCATGTCCGTGGCGAGATGGTCGGCGGCCGCGGCGAGGTGTGGATAGCGGGACGCTGACGAAGCGATCGCGGTGATCGGTGTCACGGTGGCGTCCGGTCCTTTTCTGGCGATGGTCGCCGCGGTGTGCCGGGCCTCGGTCAGGGCGTGCCCGAGCGTGTAGAAGAGCAGGGTCGTGTAGGCGTCGGAGGCCTGGCGGTCGGGCAGGCCCGCCTCCCGTAGCAGGCCGATCGCGTGGTTGGTCCGTTCCCAGCTGGCCTCCCCGCCGGGCGGGCGGCGCAGCACGATGGGCGCGAGCGTCGGATGCCGCAGCAGCGATCCGCGCAGCTGCGCGAAGGTCTCCCTGAGGTCGGCCCGGGGATCGCCGGTGTGGGGGAGGGGCTCGTCGCCGCGCACGACCCGGTCGGCGAGCGCCTCCAGCAGCTCGTTCTTGGTCCGGAAGTGCCGGTAGACGGCGGTCGGGTCGATGTTCAGGCGCGCGCCCAGGGCCCGCATGCTGAAGCCGCCGACCCCGCCGATGTCGACGATCTCCATCGCGGTGTCGAGGAGGAGCTGCCGGGACAGCGTGCCGCGAGGGGTGCGGGTGTGGCGGGGCTGCGCGGTCTCCATCGCCGTGGCGTCTTCCTTCGGGATCGGGCGGCCCGGTCGAGGCGGGCCTGGACTGTCCGGGATCGGCCGTGTCGGCGTCCTGCCGGGATCTTCTCAGGGAGACTACAGTGTAGTCAACATTGTTGACGACACCTCTCTGCAATTTGATCTTTATTGTGCAACCGGTGCTATCCGCAAGATCAGATGATTGTTTTGGCGCCCAATAGTTCACTCATGGGAGGCTTGTCCGGTCGCTATCGCACCTATGACATCACTGTCAGACACAAGGAGTAACGACTCTTGGACAAGCCGGTGCCGCAGCCGGACGCTGCAGGCGCACAGGAGGCGGACGTCCGCGTGGACGGCTCCAGGCTCCCGCACGGGAGGCCAGCCGTTCCTGCCGGAGATCCTGTGACCCCGCCGTTCAGTGACGACTTCGAGTCAGGAGTGCACGAGCTCGACGAGGAGCTCGGCGTGCTCCTCGTCGAGGTGAACATGCGCCCGCCGGCGGAGTCCAGCGAGATCGCCCGGGCCATCGAGTCCAGGGCCGCGGCGCTGCGCGCCGGCCGCAACCCGAGCCGGACGCAGGCCATGGTGTTCGACGGGCTCGCCGCCAGGATCGCCATCACCCGCTCGGACCTGGCCGCCATGGCCGGCGACCTGCACACGGCGCAACGTATCGCCGACAGCGCCTACCGGATGGCGGTGGCGTCCCACGACCGGATCATGATCGGTTCGGCCCGCCGGAAGCAGGCTGCGATCGCGATGGAGGCGGGCCGGCCCACGGAGGCCCTGCAAATGATCATGGACGGGCTGCGGCGCTGTCCCGAGGGCCCTGTCGCCGCCGCGCTGCTGGCCCGGCAGGTACAGGCCAACGCGCTGGCCGGAGCGCACCCGGACATCGTCGAGCAGCAGACCGACGACGCCCTGGCGGCGGCCGGCGCGCTGCCCGCCGCCGAGCAGGGCATGCCCGGGCTGTTCTTCACCAGCTACCATCCGGCGGACGCCAAGGAGCGGGCGCTGACCGCGAACGCGCTCGTCGGCCGGGTCCGCCGTGCCGAGAGTCTCTACCGGTGCTGTGTGCCTGTCTTCGACGCGGTCGACATGCCCGGCTGGTCGTCAGGTGTCCGCTTCACGCTGGCCACCGCGCTCGTCCTCAGCGGTGGGCGCCTCGACCTGGAACGGTCGGCCGAACTCGTCGAGGAGGCCGTCACCATCTCGCTGCGCCGCCGTACCGGGGCGCTGTCGGCGAAGGCCGACCGGTGGATCGGCGCGGTCCGCCCGCACGCCGCCGGGACCCGCGCGATCGGGACGATCAGCCGGGTGCGGGCATGGCAGCGAGGCGAGCTCGGCACCTGACCGCCGGGCCCGCGGCCCGGCGGCCGCACTGAACGGGCCTCTCCTTCCGGTCCGTTCAGTGCGGGATGGCGTTCAGGAGGTCCTGGGCGCCCTGGCGGAGCAGCGCCACCGCGACCGACGCCCCCAGGGTCGTCGGGTCCGCGCCGGGGCCCCACTCGTGGGCGTCCAGGACGGTCTTGCCGTCGGGGCTGAACACCTTCGCCCGCAGGGACAGCCGCCCGTCGGGCTCGGTGTGGGCGTGCCCGGCGATCGGCGAGTTGCAGTGGCCCTGCAGGACGTGCAGGAGCATGCGCTCGGCGCTGACCTGCCGCCGGGCGTCGAGGTCGTCCATGCCGGCGACGAGCTCGGCGGTGTCGGTGTCGTCCTCGCGGCACTGCAGGCCGAGCACGCCGGCGCCGATCGGCGGGCACATCGCCTCCACCGAGAGGATCTCGGTGATGCGGCCCGCCTGGCCGATGCGTTCCAGGCCGGAGACGGCCAGCAGCAGCGCGTCGGCCGCGCCGGCGTCCAGCCGGGCCAGCCGGGTGTTGGCGTTGCCGCGGATCGGCACGGTCTCCAGATGCGGGTGGGACTGGGCGAGCTGGGCGATCCGGCGCACGGCGGAGGTACCGACCCGGGCGCCGACGGGCAGCTCGTCCAGGGTGCGGCCGCCGGGGTGGATCAGGGCGTCGCGGATGTCGTCCCGGGGCAGGTAGGCGGCGAAGACGGTGCCGGCCGGGACCGGGCGGTCCCCGGGGACGTCCTTCATACAGTGCACGGCGAGATCGGCGCGGCCGGCGAGCAGTGCCTCGTCGACCTCCTTGGTGAAGGCGCCCTTGCCACCGAGCGCGGACAGCGGGCCCGTCCACCTGTCCCCGCTGGTGGTGATGGGCACGATCTCGGCGGTGAGACCGGGACTGCGGGCTGTCAGCTCCGCGCGGACCCGCTCGGCCTGGGCAAGGGCCATCGGGGAGGAACGGGTACCAATACGGATCAGCCGGGATGCGGACATGGCCACCAGGCTAGTTCCCCGGGCCGCCACAGGCGCCCCGAGACCGCCCGAGTGTCGCACCCACCGCCCGCGCGGCCCGTCCACGGGCCCGCCTGGAGGATGCTCCGCTCCGGTTGGATACTCTGCCGCAACGGCATGGTGAAGGGCCCGTCTCTGTGTCCGAGGCGACAGTGGCTGGGCTGGCTGCGGTTACGGCCGCTCCTACGGCCGCTCCGGGCTTTCCGTCACTGTTCGTCACTGCCTGGCTGTCTGGCGGGCGGCCGTTATGGCCAGGGTGAGGGTCGCGGCGTCGTAGGCGCCGTGGTGGCGCCGGCCGTTGATGAAGAACGTCGGTGTTCCCGAGACGTCGCTGACGTCGGCGGAGGCGATGTCGCGCTCGACCCGGTCGGCACCGGCCCTGGCGCGCAGGTCGGCCCGGAACCGCTCGAGGTCGAGCCCCAGCTCGCCCGCGTACCGCAGCAGATCTCTGACCGTGAGGGCCGACTGGTGATCGAAGAGCAGGTCGTGCATCTCCCAGAACGCGCCCTGCTCGGCCGCGGCCTCGACCGCGATGGCCGCGTACTCGGCATGGGGGTGCACCTTCGTCAGCGGCAGGTGCCGCCAGACATAGCGCAGATCGCCGAAATCCGCGAGCAGCTCGCGGACGACGGCCTCGGCCCGGCCGCAGTAGGGACACTCGAAGTCGCCGTATTCGACGAGGGTCACCGGGGCGTCGAGCGGCCCCCGGATCCGGTCGCGCCCCGGGTCGACGGGCTCGGCGAGGTCGATGATGACCTCGGATACGCCGCGTTCGGCGCGGGCCCGCATCCGCGCCGGCAACATGCCCGCCACCTGGAAGACGATCCAGGAGAGCACGGACGCGGCGAGCGCCGCCATCAGAATACCGATCTTCGCCTCCGCGAGGCGCTCGCCGGTGAACGCCATCGTCGCGATCAGCAGCGGCACGGTGAAGCCGATCCCGGCGAGCACCCCGGCACCGGTGATCGCGTCCCAGCCGACGGGCAGGCGCACCCGGCCGTGGGTGACCGCCCTGACCAGCCACACCGAGCCGACGATGCCCACCGGTTTGCCGAGCAGGTAGCCGGCGACGACGCCGAGCGTCACGGGTGAGTGCAGCGCGCGGCCGAGGACGTCGCCGCTGATCTCGACCCCGGCGTTCGCCAGCGCGAACAGCGGGACGACAAGGTAGCTCGTCCACGGGTGGAAGATCTGCTGGAGGCGGTCGTTCGGCGAGATCGCGTACCAGACGCCGACCCGGGCCCTGCGGGCGAGTTCCGGTGTCGGCTGCTCGCGGAACGACAGGAACAGGTCGGTGGCGCGCTCCAGGTCGCCGCGCCCCGCCGGGTGGGCGTAGGTCAGCAGGCCCATCGCGAGCCCGATGACGATCGGGTCGATCCCGGAGCGCAACAGCGCGGCCCAGGCCGCGAGCCCCAGCGCGGCGTATCCCGCACCGGAGCGCATGCCCGCCGCCCGCGCCGCGAGTATCACCGCGAAGATGCCGAGCCCGGTGGCGAGCGCGCCCCAGACGACGTCCTCGCTGTAGAAGACGGCGATGACGACGAGTGCGACGACGTCGTCGACGACGGTGAGCGTCAGGAGGAACGTCCGCAGCCGCTCGGGGAAGCGTGGCCCGACGACGGCGAGCACACCCAGGGCGAAGGCGGTGTCGGTGGACATCGTGATCCCCCAGCCGCGCGCGGACGGTTCCCCCGCGTTGACCGCCAGGTAGATCAGGACGGGTACGGCCATCCCGGCCAGACAGGCCATGACGGGCAGGGCGAGGCGGCGTCGTTCCCGCAGTTCGCCTATGTCGAACTCGCGCCGGGTCTCCAGCCCGACGACGAAGAAGAAAAGCGCCATCAGCCCGTTGGTGACCCATTCCCGCAGGTCCTGCGCGACGCCCCAGCGGCCGATCCCGATCGACAGCTCGGTTCCCCAGACCGTCTCGTACGACGCGGCGGCGACGTTCACCCAGATCAGGGCGGCGAGCGTCGCCGCCAGCAGGACCGCGGCACCGCCGGTCTCGGTGCGCAGGAACTCCCGCAGCGGCGACCGGCCGCCCGGCCACGGGGTCCTGCCCGCGAACGCCTGGCCCGCCCCCCGGTCCGGTTCCGCCACACCACCGATTCTCGTTCGCCGAAGGCGGGGTGGCCGGTCACCAGCCGCGGGCACGCCATTCGGCGAGGTGGGGGCGTTCCGCGCCGAGGATGGTGTCGTGGCCGTGCCCCGGGTAGATCCAGGTGGTGTCGGGCAGCGGGCCGAAGACCTTGCTCTCCAGGTCGTCCATGAGGGATCTGAACGCGACGGGATCCCCGAACGTGGCGCCCGGGCCGCCGGGGAACAGGCAGTCGCCGGTGAACAGGTGCGGCGCCGCGGTGCCGGCGCCGTGGAGCAGCGCGATGGAGCCGGCGGTGTGCCCGACCAGGTGGATGACCCGCAGGGTGACCTCGCCGACGGTCACCTCGTCGCCGTCGCGCACCAGGGCCGTGGTCGCCACCGGGATGGCGCCGGCGTCGTCGGGATGCGCCACCGTGCGCGCGCCGGTGGCCGCGACCACCGCGGACAGCGCCTGCACGTGGTCGCCGTGGCGATGGCTGGTCACCACGGTCGCAAGGCCGCCGTCGCCGGCGAGGGCCAGCAGCGTGCCGGGCTCGTTCGCGGCGTCGATCAGGAGCTGTTCGCCCGTCGCGGCACATCGCAGCAGGTAGGCGTTGTTGTCCATCGGGCCGACCGCGACCTTGGAAATGACCAGTCCGGGCAGCGTCCGGACGTCCGCCGGCCCACCGACACGTACCGCGCCGGTGTAGCCGTCGCCGTTGATCTCGTGTCCCATCATCCCTCGCCGGCTGTCGGTTGTGCGGGTTTCATCATCCTGCGCTCCGGCATCCTCCGTTCCGGAACTGTCGGAGCCGGTCCGTAGCATGGCAGGCGCGGCGGATGCCACGTCCGGCCGTGGCACGGCCGGTCCCTGGTCCCAAGCCCCACGCTTGGCCTGGCCCCGAGCCTGGTCCCGTACTCGAGAGCCCCATCCTCAAGAGCAGAGCGCGAAGGATTCCCACGATGGCAGACCGTCTCGTCGTGCGCGGCGCGCGAGAGCACAACCTGCGTGACGTCGACCTCGACCTGCCGCGGGACTCGCTGATCGTCTTCACCGGCCTGTCGGGTTCGGGCAAGTCCAGCCTCGCGTTCGACACGATCTTCGCCGAGGGGCAGCGGCGGTACGTCGAGTCGCTGTCGGCCTACGCCCGCCAGTTCCTCGGCCAGATGGACAAGCCCGACGTCGACTTCATCGAGGGCCTGTCACCGGCGGTCTCCATCGACCAGAAGTCGACCTCGCGCAACCCCCGCTCCACCGTCGGGACGATCACCGAGGTGTACGACTACCTGCGGCTGCTGTTCGCGCGGGCGGGCCGGCCGCACTGCCCGACATGCGGCCGGCCGATCTCCCGGCAGACCCCGCAGCAGATCGTCGACCGCCTGCTCGAGCTGCCCGCGGGCACCCGGTTCCAGGTGCTGGCCCCCCTCGTGCGGGGGCGCAAGGGCGAGTACGTCGACCTGTTCGCGGAGCTGCAGGCCAAGGGCTTCGCCCGGGTACGCGTCGACGGCGGCGTCCACGCGCTCACCGACGTGCCGAAGCTGGAGAAGCAGCGCAAGCACACCATCGAGGTGGTGGTCGACCGGCTGGCGGTGAAGGCGTCCGCCAAACAGCGGCTGACGGACTCCGTCGAGACCGCCCTCGGCCTCGGCGGCGGCCTGGCGCTGATCGACTTCGTCGACCGGGACCCCGCCGGCCCCGACCGGGAGCGGATGTACTCCGAGCACCTGGCCTGCCTCTACGACGACCTGTCGTTCGAGGAGCTCGAGCCGCGGTCGTTCTCCTTCAACTCCCCGTACGGCGCCTGCGCGCAGTGCTCGGGCCTGGGCACCCGCAAGGAGGTCGACCCCGACCTGGTCGTCCCCGACCCGTCGCTGTCGCTGGCGGCCGGCGCGGTCGCCCCCTGGTCGGCCGGCCACAACAAGGAGTACTTCACCCGGCTGCTCGAGGCCCTCGCCGCCGACCTCGGCTTCCGGATGGACATCCCCTGGGAGGGGCTGCCGGAACGGGCCCGCAAGGCGGTGCTGTACGGGCGGGGCGAGACCGAGGTCCAGGTCTCCTACACCAACCGCTACGGCCGCTCCCGCCAGTACTACACGGCCTTCGAGGGCGTCGTCGCCTTCCTCCAGCGCCGCCACCGCGAGGCCGAGTCCGACAGCAGCCGGGAGCGCTACGAGGGCTACATGCGCGATGTCGCCTGCTCGGCCTGCCGCGGCGCCCGGCTCAAGCCCGAATCGCTGGCGGTGACGCTGGGCGGCCGGTCGATCGCCGAGATCGCCGGCATGGCCATCGGGGAGTGCGCCGCGTTCCTGCGCACCCTCGAGCTCACCGAGCGGGAGCGCACGATCGCCGGCCGGGTGCTCAAGGAGATCGACGCGCGGCTGGCGTTCCTGCTCGACGTCGGCCTCGACTACCTCTCGCTGGACCGGGCCGCCGGCACCCTGGCCGGCGGTGAGGCGCAGCGGATCCGGCTCGCCACCCAGATCGGCTCCGGGCTGGTCGGCGTCCTCTACGTGCTCGACGAGCCCTCGATCGGGCTGCACCAGCGGGACAACCGCCGCCTCATCCAGACCCTGGTACGGCTGCGGGACCTCGGCAACACCCTGATCGTCGTCGAGCACGACGAGGACACGATCCGGGCCGCCGACTGGGTCGTCGACATCGGCCCCGGCGCCGGGGAGCACGGCGGGAAGGTCGTCGTCTCCGGCTCGGTGGACGCGCTGCTGTCCGCGGAGGCCTCGCTGACCGGGGCGTACCTGTCCGGCCGCCGGGAGATCCCGGTGCCCGGCATCCGGCGTCCGCCGGCCAGGGGCCGGGCGCTGACCGTCCACGCCGCCCGGGAGCACAACCTGCGCGAGGTGACGGTGTCGTTCCCGCTCGGCTGCTTCGTCGCGGTCACCGGCGTCTCCGGCTCGGGCAAGTCGACGCTGGTCAACGACATCCTGGCCACGGTGCTCGCGAACAGGCTCAACGGCGCCCGGGAGGTGCCGGGCCGGCACCGCACCGTCACCGGTGTCGAGCATCTCGACAAGGCCGTCCGGGTCGACCAGTCGCCGATCGGGCGCACCCCGCGCTCGAACCCGGCCACCTACACCGGTGTCTTCGACCACATCCGGCGGCTGTTCGCCGAGACCACCGAGGCCAAGGTCCGCGGCTACCTGCCCGGGCGCTTCTCGTTCAACGTCAAGGGCGGCCGGTGCGAGGCCTGCGCCGGCGACGGTACCATCAAGATCGAGATGAACTTCCTGCCGGACGTGTACGTGCCGTGCGAGGTCTGCCAGGGCGCCCGGTACAACCGGGAGACGTTGGAGGTCCACTACAAGAACCGCAGCATCGCCGAGGTCCTCGACATGCCGATCGAGGAGGCCGCGGAGTTCTTCGCCGCCGTCCCCGCGATCGCCCGGCATCTACGCACCCTCGACGACGTGGGCCTGGGCTACGTCCGCCTCGGGCAGCCGGCGCCGACGCTGTCCGGCGGCGAGGCGCAGCGGGTCAAGCTCGCCGCCGAACTCCAGCGACGCTCCACCGGGCGCACCGTCTACGTCCTGGACGAGCCCACCACCGGGCTGCACTTCGAGGACATCCGCAAGCTGCTCGGGGTCCTCGGCCGGCTGGTGGACGCCGGCAACACGGTGATCGTCATCGAGCACAACCTGGACGTCATCAAGACCGCTGACTGGATCATCGACATGGGGCCGGAGGGCGGCACCGGCGGCGGCCGGGTGGTCGCCGAGGGGCCGCCCGAGACGGTCGCCGCGGCCGCGGAGAGCCACACCGGCCTCTTCCTGCGGGAGATCCTCGGGCAGCGCCTCGACACGGCCCAGCACGACGCGGCGGCGCTGCCCCCGGCGGCAGCAGCATCCTCGGCGAACTCGGCGAAGACCCCGGCCGCACGGGGGGCCGTCTCAGGCCAGCGGCCACCACGCACCTCGCTGCGCCCCGCCGCGGATGCTGTGGCGGGATAACCCCCGCGGCGGGCCCGCCACCAGCCGTCCGCGAGGTCACGGGCGGCTGGTACGGAGGGCTCCGCGGGGGCGGGGGGTCAGTTCTCCAGCAGGTTCGCGAGGACGGTGTCCAGCTCCTCGGCGGTGCCTTCCTGCCCGCGGGGAACGACCCGTTCGGTCGCGTCGAGGAACGCCCGAGCGGCGTCCATGCTCAGCCGGACGGCGGAGCGCAGCTCACCGGCGGTCAGGTCGAGGCGGATACAGCCGCGCTCGGGCTCGGGGGTGATCCGCACGTCGCCGGTGCCGGTGGGCACGTCCAGCCCGGCCCGCAGCGCGTCCCGCAGTACCACCCACGTCCCGCGGGGCAGCGCGGGGTGATCGGGCCGGGAGATGAGCTCCAACGTCACCGCGAGGGGGTCGGCCCGTCGCCAGTTCACCTGCAGCACGGTCAGCCGCCCGCGGGAAGGTGCGTCATCGACGACCAACTCGGTGGTCACGTCCTCCACCTGCATCCGTCGTGCCTCCTTCGTCGTCCTGCGACGCTGTGCACCGCGGTATCGAGGGTGACAGCCAGTCAGGCAAGACGCCACCCGGAAAGCGTGGCGGGATCTGTTCGGGACCAGCTGGGACAAGGCCGGCGCCGACATTGCGGGACCCTGGCCGGGGAGGTCGTCATCTCGATGTCGTGGGGAAGGCGTCTGTCGGCTCCGCCGGCCGTACAGGGCCGGCCGGCTGCGTCGATCATATCGGCCCTGTTCCGCTGTCCGCGCGTCGCCCCGCCGGCCATGCCCGGCCGGCCAGGCCCCGCCCGGCTGGTGAGAGGCGCGCTCACGGCCGGCCCACCACACCCATCCGCCGCCGAGCGTCCGACGGATCATGCTTCGCACACCGCTCATGGTCTTCGAGCATGGGCCCTGGCGTTGCTTCCCGGCGGGCGCGGTGAGCGGGTGTCCGCGAGCTGTGAGATATGCCTGCTCACGTTCACCGCGGGGTGCGCTCGCGCACCAGGTCACGGCCACCCCGCACAGTTAAGTGCTCAGCGTGGTGAAATGGTTACGTGGAGGCGTTGTTCTGTGCCGATCCGGCTCGCCGTAGGCTCGGTTCATGGCTGATCCGGCGTCCTACCGTCCCGCGCCGGGATCGGTTCCGGAGACCCCGGGGGTGTACCGGTTCTTCGACGAGCACGGCCGGGTGGTCTACGTGGGCAAGGCGAAGAACCTGCGCGCCCGGCTGTCGAACTACTTCACCGACATCCACAACCTGCACCCCCGCACCCAGCACATGGTGACGACCGCGAGTTCGGTCGACTGGACCGTCGTATCGACCGAGGTCGAGGCCCTGCAGCTCGAGTACACGTGGATCAAGGAGTTCGATCCCCGCTTCAACGTCCGATACCGGGACGACAAGAGCTACCCGAGCCTCGCCGTCACCCTGTACGAGCAGTTCCCGCGCCTGCAGGTGATGCGCGGCGCCAAGCGCCCCGGCGTCCGCTACTTCGGCCCCTACCCCCACGCGTGGGCCATCCGGGAGACGCTCGACCTGCTCCTGCGCGTCTTTCCGGCGCGCACGTGCAGCACGGGGGTGTTCAAACAGGCTGCCCGCATCGGCCGGCCCTGCCTGCTCGGCTACATCGACCGCTGCTCGGCGCCGTGCGTCGGCCGGGTCGACGCCGTCGAGCACCGTCGCATCGTCGAGGATTTCTGCGACTTCATGTCCGGGCAGACCGGCCGCTACATCCGCAAGCTCGAACGTGAGATGGCCGCGGCCGCGGCCGACCAGCGGTACGAACAGGCGGCCCGGCTGCGCGACGACATCGGCGCGCTGCGCCGGGCGATGGAGAAACAGGCGGTCGTCCTGCCCGACGGCACCGACGCCGACATCATCGCGTTCGCCCAGGACGAGCTCGAAGCCGCCGTGCAGATCTTCTATGTACGTGACGGCCGGGTCCGGGGCCAGCGCGGCTGGGTCGTGGACAAGATCGAGGATCTGACGACGGGGGAGCTGGTCGAGCAGTTCCTCACCCAGGAGTACCTCTCCGACAACGCGGGCACGCCGTCCGCCGGGGCGGACAGGCCGGCGGGCCAGGCCACAGACCAGGCCGCGGGCCCTGATACGAGCCGGGCGGGCGCGGGCCGGGTGGGCACGCGGGTGACGAACGAGATCCCGCGGGAGGTGCTCGTCCCGGAACTCCCACCGGACGCGGACGTGGTCGCGGACCTGCTCGGCATCGCCCGCGGCGGCCGGGTCGACCTGCGGGTCCCCCGGCGCGGGGACAAGCGCACCCTGATGGAGACCGTCGAGCACAACGCCAGGCAGGCGTTCGCCCTGCACCGCACGCGCCGGGCCAGCGACCTCTCCGCCCGCAGCCGGGCGCTGTCGGAGCTCTCCGACGCCCTGGGCCTCGCCGACCCGCCGCTGCGGATCGAGTCGTTCGACATCTCCAACCTGCAGGGCACCGAGGTCGTCGCCAGCATGGTCGTCTTCGAGGACGGGCTGGCGCGCAAGTCGGAGTACCGGCGGTTCGCCATCCGCGGGGCCGACGGGCAGGACGACGTCGCGAGCATGCACGAGACGATCACCAGGCGGTTCAGCCGGTACCTCGCCGAACGGGCCCGGACCGGGGAGTTCGCGGGCCTGCCGGATCCCACCGGCCCTGCCGACGTCACCGACGCCTTGAGCCCGGCGGACCTGCCGGACGCGCCGGCGTCACCGGGCTCTCCGCCGCGGCCGGCCGCCCCGACCGGAGCGGCCGGCCCGGGCACGGCGGCCGGGGCCGTCAGCGCCGCGCTGGACCCCACCACCGGCCGGCCGCGGCGCTTCGCCTACCCCCCGAACCTCGTCGTCGTCGACGGCGGCCCGCCGCAGGTCGCCGCGGCGCGCCGGGCCCTCGACGCGCTCGGCATCGACAGCGGCCCCGGCGGGGTCGCCCTGTGCGGGCTGGCCAAGCGCCTGGAGGAGGTCTGGCTGCCGGACGAGGAGGATCCGGTGATCCTGCCCCGCACCAGCGAGGCGCTGTACCTGCTGCAGCGGGTCCGGGACGAGGCGCACCGGTTCGCGGTCACCTACCACCGGCAGAAGCGCTCGAAGAGCATGGTCCGCTCGGCCCTCGACGACGTCCCCGGCCTCGGGGAGACCCGCCGCAAGGCGCTGCTGCGCGCCTTCGGCTCGCTCGCGCGGATCCGGCAGGCCACCGTCGAGCAGATCGCCGAGGTGCCGGGCATCGGCCGGCGCACGGCCCAGGCGGTCGTGGACGCGCTCGCCCCCACCGGCCCCGGCGGCGCGGACGCCACCCCGGGTGCGGTCGACCCGTACACCGGAGAGATCCTGGACAGCGCGGACGCCTCACCATCCGCACCATCCGCGGCCCCGGCAGGCAGTCCCGCGCCAGCCACGGCCACCAGCGTTCACGACACCAGCCGCGCCACCGCCCCTGACCCCGGTCCTGACGCCACACCGACACGGGGTGTTCCCACATGACCTCCGCCGCGCCCGCCGCGCCACTTGAGCTCGCCATCATCACCGGGCTGTCCGGAGCCGGCCGCAGCACCGCGGCCAAGTGCCTGGAAGATCTCGGCTGGTTCGTCGTGGACAACCTGCCGCCAGCGCTGCTGGCCACCATGACCGAGCTCGGGCTGCGTTCCCAGGGCGCGGTCAACCGCATCGCGGTGGTCGTGGACGTCCGCGGCCGGGCTTTCTTCCCCGACCTGCGCGCGACCCTGGACGCGCACGCCGCCCGCGGCATGCACCCGCGGGTGCTGTTCCTGGAGGCCGCGGACGAGACGCTGGTGCGCCGGTTCGACCATGTCCGCCGGCCGCATCCGCTGCAGGGCGACGGCCGGGTGGTCGACGGCATCAGCCGTGAGCGCGCGTTACTGGCGCAGCTGCGCGGCGAGTCGGACCTGGTGCTGGACACCACCGACCTCAACGTCCACGAGCTGCGCGCGAAGATCGACGCGGCGTTCGGCCAGCCGTCGGGGACCAGGCTGGCCGCGACGGTGGTCTCCTTCGGCTACAAGTACGGCCTCCCGCTCGACGCGGACCTGGTGGCCGACTGCCGGTTCCTGCCGAACCCGCACTGGGTGGCGGAGCTGCGGCCGTACACCGGCTGCGACCCGCAGGTACGTGACTACGTCCTTGAGCAGCCCGGGGCGGAGGAGTTCGTCGAACAGTACGCGGCGCTGCTGCGGCTGGTGGGGGAGGGATATGTGCGTGAGGGCAAGCGGTATCTGACGCTCGCGGTGGGCTGTACCGGCGGCAAGCACCGCAGCGTGGCAGTGGCCGAACAGCTCGCCGGGCGGCTCGCCGGGGACGGCGTCGGCGTCCGGATAGTGCACCGTGACCTGGGGCGCGAGTGACCGTCATCGACCGAGCGCCCATCGGCCGGGCGCCAGGGCCCGGCCCCGCGGTGGTGGCCTTCGGCGGGGGGCACGGGCTGGCCGCGTCCCTGCGGGCGCTGCGGCGCATCACCCACCGTCTCACCGCGGTTGTGACCGTAGGTGACGACGGGGGCTCGTCAGGCCGGCTGCGGGCCGAGCTGGACGCGCTGCCCATGGGTGATCTGCGGATGGCACTGGCCGCCCTGGCCGGCCCGGACACCTGGTCGTCCGCCTGGGCGGAGCTGTTCCAGCACCGGTTCGGCGGGGACGGGCCGCTGGCCGGGCACGCCGTCGGCAACCTGGTGCTCACCGCGCTCGCCGAGCGGCACGGCTCCCCGGTGGGCGCGCTCGACCTGGCCGGCAGGCTGCTGGGGGCCGCCGGCCGGGTGCTGCCGCTGTCCGACGACGGCATCGACATCGTCGCCCGGGTCGCCGGCCTCGACCCGGGTGACCCGCACGCCACGGTGGAGGTCCGCGGGCAGGCGGCGGTGGCCACCACGGCCGGGCGGGTGGTGAGCGTGTATCTGCGGCCGGCCAAGCCCGCCGCCTGCCCGCCGGTGCTCACCGCGATCGACAGCGCCGAGTGGATCGTGTTCGGCCCGGGGTCGCTCTACACCAGTGTGCTGCCCCACCTGCTGGTGCCCGAGGTCACCGGCCGGCTGCTCGGTTCGCCGGCCCGCCGGGTCATGGTGCTCAACCTGGTGCCGCAGCCGGGCGAGACCGAGGGCTACCTGCCGGAGGAGCACCTGCGGGTCATCGGGACGCACGTGCCGGAGCTGGCCCTCGACGTGGTGATCGCCGACCCCGACGCGGTGCCCGACCCGGCCGCGCTCGCCCACGCCTCGGCCGAGCTGGGGGCGCGGCTGCACCTGGCGCCCGTCGCCCATCCCGGCGAACCGCGCCACGACCCCCGGCGGCTGGCCGCCGCCTTCGAGGCGGTGTTCGGGCTGACGCCGGACAGCCGGCCGGGGCGGGAAGAGCACGCGGGAAGAACAGAGATCTTCCGACCGGGCCCCGGGCCCTCGGCCGGCGCCGCACCCGGTGGCGCGTGGCCCGGCGCCGGGCGACCGGTCGGGAACGACGAGCTTGTCAGCGACGAGGCGGCATCGGCCGGTGGGACGCGCGGTGGCCCCGCCACCGCCGGCCGGTCGTGTGAAGGTGAGGAATGATTCGTGTGGCTGCAATGACCGCCACCGTCAAGGACGAGCTCAGCCGGTTGCGGGTGGCCAAGCCGTGTTGCCGCCGCGCGGAGATGGCCGCGCTGCTGCGCTTCGGCGGCGGGCTGCACATCGTGCGCGGCCGTATCGTCGTCGAGGCCGAGCTCGACGCGGGTGCCACCGCGCGGCGGCTGCGCCGGGAGATCGCCGAGGTCTTCGGCTTCCCGTCCGGTATCGCGGTGCTCGCCGCCGGCGGGCTGCGCCGGTCGGTGCGCTACATCGTCCGGGTGGAACGCGACGGTGAGCAGCTCGCCCGGTCGACCGGGCTGCTCGACCAGCGGGGCCGGCCGGTGCGCGGGCTGCCGCCGCAGGTCGTCACGGGCGCGGCCTGCGACGCCGCGGCGGCGTGGCGCGGGGCGTTCCTGGCGCACGGCTCGCTGACCGAGCCGGGCCGGTCGTGCTCGTTGGAGATCACCTCGCCGGGGCCGGAGGCGGCGCTGGCGCTGGTCGGCGCGGCCCGGCGGCTGGGGGTGGCGGCCAAGAGCCGGGACGTGCGCGGGGTGGACCGGGTGGTGATCCGGGACGGGGACGCGATCAGCGCGCTGCTGACGAAGATCGGCGCCCATGACAGCCTGCTGGCTTGGGAGGAGCGCCGGATGCGCCGGGAGGTACGGGCGACCGCGAACCGGCTGGCGAACTTCGACGACGCCAACCTGCGGCGCTCCGCCCGGGCGGCGGTGGCGGCCGGGGCCCGGGTCCAGGCGGCGCTGAAGATCCTGGGGGACGACGCGCCCGGCCATCTGCTGGCGGCCGGCCAGCTGCGCCTGGAGCACGCCCAGGCGTCCCTGGAGGAGCTGGGCTCGCTCGCGGACCCGCCGTTGACCAAGGACGCGGTGGCCGGCCGTATCCGGCGGCTGCTCGCGCTGGCGGACAAGCGGGCGCACGCGCTCGGGCTGCCGAACACCGAGGCGAGTGTCTCTCCGGATCTTCTCGAGAACGCCTAGCGAGCGGGCCGCCAACTACGCGATCATGTTCTTTCCGTGCTGCCACGGGTGCGCAGCTCGGCGCCTCACCGGTGTCGGCTGGTATATCCTTAGCAATACTAAGTAAAAGGGATATTACCGTCTCCGCCGAGATGGTCGGATGGGACGGCCGGACGACGGCGCGACAACCGGCCCCGCGGGCCCTGACTCGCGTCGGCGAGAGCATGCTTCTTCTCTCTGACGCAGGCCCGCAAGGCCCGGCACACGCCAGGATGGTCCGCGAGGGAACGCGGCAAGGAGGAGATATGGACAGCTTCGGCAGCACAGGTCATCTCAAAGTCGGTGACCACACGTATACGATCCGCCGGCTGGACGCGGTGCCCGGAGCCGACCGGCTGCCCTACAGCCTGCGCGTCCTGCTGGAGAACCTGCTGCGCACCGAGGACGGTGCCAACATCACGGCCGGCCACGTGCGCGCGCTCGCGGCCTGGGACCCGGCCGCCGAGCCGAGCCAGGAGATCCAGTTCACGCCGGCTCGGGTGATCATGCAGGACTTCACCGGCGTGCCGTGCGTGGTCGACCTGGCCGCGATGCGCGAGGCCGTGACGGCGCTCGGCGGGGACCCGGCGAAGATCAACCCGTTGGCGCCCGCCGAGCTGGTGATCGACCACTCGATCATCGCGGACGTCTTCGGCCGCGCCGACGCGTTCGCCCGCAACGCCGAGCTGGAGTTCGGCCGCAACCGCGAGCGCTACCAGTTCCTGCGGTGGGGCCAGGCGGCCTTCGACAACTTCACCGTCGTCCCGCCGAACACCGGGATCGTCCACCAGGTCAACCTGGAGTACCTCGCCCGGGTGGTCTTCACCAGGGACACCCCCGACGGCCGGCTGGCCTACCCGGACACGCTGGTCGGCACCGACAGCCACACCACAATGATCAACGGGCTCGGGGTGCTCGGCTGGGGCGTCGGCGGCATCGAGGCCGAGGCCGCCATGCTCGGCCAGCCGGTCAGCATGCTCATCCCGACCGTGGTCGGCTTCAAGCTCACCGGCGAGCTCACCCCCGGCACCACCGCCACCGACCTGGTCCTGACCATCACCGAGAAGCTGCGCCAGCACGGTGTGGTCGGCCGTTTCGTCGAGTTCTACGGCGAGGGCGTGGGCAACGTCCCGCTGGCGAACCGGGCCACCATCGGCAACATGAGCCCCGAGTACGGCTCGACCTGCGCGATCTTCCCGGTGGACGCGGAGACGCTGGCCTACCTGCGGCTGACCGGCCGTCCCCAGGAGCAGATCGACCTGGTCGAGGCCTACACCAAGGAGCAGGGGCTGTGGCACGACCCCGGCCACGAGCCGGTGTACACCACCACCCTGGAGCTCGACCTGTCCACGATCGAGCCGTCGCTGGCCGGGCCGCGCCGCCCGCAGGACAGAGTGCCCCTGCGCACCGCCAAGACCGCCTTCCGCACGGCGCTCACGGACTACGCCGGCTCCGCCGCGACCGCCCCGGCCGCGCTGGTCAACGGCGGCGCGGACGAGGCCAGCGCCGAGTCCTTCCCCGCCAGCGACCCCGCGGCCGCGTTCGCGGACAAGGCCGGCGACGCGCCGGTGTCGTCCAACGGTGTCGCCGGTGACGTCGCCGACCGCCCGTCCAGCCCGACCCGGGTGACGCTCGCGGACGGCACCAGCTTCGAGATCGACCACGGCGCGGTCGCGATCGCCGCGATCACCTCGTGTACGAACACCTCCAACCCGCAGGTCATGGTCGGTGCGGCGATCCTGGCCCGCAACGCCGTCGAGCGCGGCCTGACCCGCCGGCCGTGGGTCAAGACCACCCTCGCCCCGGGCTCCAAGGTCGTCATGGACTACTACGAGCGCGCCGGGCTCACCCCGTACCTGGACAAGCTCGGCTTCAACCTGGTCGGGTACGGGTGCACCACCTGCATCGGCAACTCCGGCCCGCTGCAGGAGGAGATCAGCCAGGGTGTGAACGACGGTGATCTGGCGGTGGTCAGCGTCCTGTCCGGCAACCGCAACTTCGAGGGCCGGATCAACCCGGACGTCAAGATGAACTACCTGGCGTCCCCGCCGCTGGTCGTCGCCTACGCGCTGGCCGGCACGATGGACATCGACCTGACCAGCGACCCGCTCGGCACCGACACCGCCGGCAATCCGGTCTACCTGCGCGACATCTGGCCGAGCGAGGCCGAGGTCGCCGAGGTCGTCGGGGACGCGATCCGCTCGGAGATGTTCACCGAGGACTACGGCGACCTCACCGGGGACAAGCAGTGGCAGTCGCTGCCCACCGGCGACGGGGGCGAGGTCTCCCAGACCTTCGCCTGGGCCCCCGACTCGACCTACGTCCGCCACCCCCCGTACTTCGAGGGGATGCCGGCGACGCCGGCGCCGCGCCCGGACATCGTCGGCGCCCGGGTGCTGGCGCTGCTGGGCGACTCGGTGACCACCGACCACATCTCGCCCGCCGGTTCCATCAAGCGGGACTCGCCGGCCGGCCGCTACCTGGTCGAGCACGGCGTCGACCCGAAGGACTTCAACTCCTACGGCTCCCGCCGGGGCAACCACGAGGTGATGATCCGCGGGACGTTCGCCAACATCCGGCTGCGCAACCGGCTCGTTCCCGGCGTCGAGGGCGGGGTCACCCGCCACCTG
>NZ_CEVIVC010000020.1:22272-29249 GCF_982290645.1 Protofrankia sp. CiP1_Cm_nod4 | reverse complement strand
CCGCCGGGGTGCCGCTGGTCATCCTCGCCGGCAAGGAGTACGGCTCGGGCTCGTCGCGTGACTGGGCGGCCAAGGGCACGGCGCTGCTCGGCGTCCGCGCCGTGATCGCCGAGTCGTACGAGCGCATCCACCGCTCCAACCTGATCGGGATGGGCGTCCTGCCGCTGCAGTTCCCGCCCGGGGAGTCGGTCACCTCGCTCGGCCTGACCGGCGAGGAGACGTTCACCATCGTCGGGCTCGCGGACGTCGACGAGCGGACCGCCACCCTCACCGTCCAGGCGGACGACAGGCGCTTCGACGCGGTCGTGCGCATCGACACGCCGGGGGAGGCGGAGTACTACCGCAACGGCGGCATCCTGCCCTACGTCCTGCGTTCGCTGCTGGCCCAGTAGCACGCGGCCGGGCGGCGGGGCCCGGGGCCGCCACCGCGCGCCGCGCGGATACCGGCGGTGCGGGCCCCGCCGGGGCCGGTGCGACAAGGCCGTCGAGAGTGCTTGCACGAGGCTCTCGGCGGCCTTGCGCCGTTCTCCCCTCGCGCTCCCCTCGCGGGGGTGCGGCCGGCCCGTGCGCCCGGCCGCACCCGCGTCCGATCATCAATGCGAGAACTACGCCAGGCCATGGGAAAATGTGCGAACTGTTTACTTTGGGGGTGTTGCGTCCCCATGTGTGCCACCCGATATCGTTTGACACAGCACCAGCGCACCCCAGAGACCAGCGTCTCTGTCCTCCAGAAGACACGCGCCGGATCGAGACGCCCAGTCCTGCCCCGGTCCGGCGCCCCCTCCGAGTAACTACAAGGTAGGAGCGAGGCCCCCCCAGGTCCTGACGGTTTTCTCCCGAATCGTCGCCGAGCCACGTTCATGTCATGGTCACGTCCATGTCATGGTCACGTCATGGTTCGGAAGCCAGGGACCGCGGTGCCTTGCGGGCGTACGGGAAGGAACACGTGTTGCTCCCACGTGGCGTGATCCGCTTCCCCCCGAGCGGGGAACCCGCTGGTCGCGGTCGCCATCGCGACCAGGCGCCGGTGGGTGAGGCCGATCGCGAATCCCTGTACCGCCGGATCTGGCTGAGCCCGCAGTCCCGCCGGGTCGCCACCATCGCCGCGGTCACGACCGGGACCCTGGCCGCCTCGACCGCGGGCTTCGCCGCGACGATGCCGGGCCCGGGTGGCAACGCCTCGTTGGAGCCCACCGCCACCACCGACACCGCCGCCGCCTCGGTGATCGGCGGCGGGTCGCGCACGGGCACCCTGGCCGCGTCCGCCGTCGGGCTGGCCGGCCGGATCGGCGTCCCGGACCCGAGGCTGACCGAGGTGTCGATCGTCCCGGACAGCGCGACCATCGCACCGGACGCGCCCGTCGTCTTCACCGTCCGCGCCACCCAGCTCGGCAGCGGCCAGCCCGTCACCAACCAGCGGATCCGGATCGCGGTGGCGAACGGGCCGCAGTGGACCACCACCGCCCAGCTGCAGACCGACGCCAGCGGAACCGCGAAGATCACCACACGGCTGCTGTCCACCACGACGCTGACCGCGGTGTTCGACGGCACCAACGCCCTGCGCCCGTCGCTGGCCAACGCGACCACCGTCACGGTGCGCAGCCCCACGGCGTCCGGCCCGGCCACCGGCTCGACCACCAGCAGGCTGACGGCGACGGCCCCCACGGTCATCCCGGGCAGCTCCATCGGCCAGAAGATCGTCTATCTCGCCTCGCTGCAGAAGGGCAAGCCCTACGTCTACGGCGCGGCCGGCCCCAACGCCTTCGACTGCTCGGGGTACGTCCAGTACGTGTTCAAACAGCTCGGCCGCTACCTCCCCCGCACGGCGCAGCAGCAGTACGACGCCTCCATCCACATCCCCAAGGCAGCCAAGCAGCCCGGTGACCTGATCTTCTTCGGCTCGCCGGACAACATCACGCACATCGGCATCTACGCGGGCAACGGCTACATGTGGGCCGCTCCCCAGACCGGACGGACGATCAACCTCCAGCCCATCTACACCAGCACCTACTGGGTGGGACGTTTCCTGTAGAGCACGGCTGGCCGTCGCCCGTCGTCTACCCTTCTCCCTGTGCGGTGGGCGGCGTCGCCGCCTCGGTGTACCGAGGGAGAGGAGGTGCCGGGCGTGGCCGCTGCGGCAGCTCCCTCCGACCGGGTGCTGACGGTCCCGAACCTGCTCTCCGCCCTGCGGCTGGCCGGGGTCCCCGTCTTCCTGTGGCTGGCGCTGGGACCCCACGCCGACGGGGCGGCGCTCGGCGTGCTCGCCTTCGCCGGCGTCAGCGACTACCTCGACGGCAAGCTCGCCCGGGCACTCGGGCAGACCAGCCGGCTGGGCACCCTGCTCGACCCGCTCGCCGACCGCCTCTACATCTTCGCGACGATCATCGCGCTGACGCTGCGGGACATCGTCCCCTGGTGGTTCGCGGCGCTGCTCGTCGGCCGGGACGTCCTGATCGCGGCCACCATACCGCCGGTGCTGCGGCGGCTGGGGTACGGCCCGGCGCTGCCCGTGCACTACCTGGGCAAGGCCGCGACCTTCAACCTGCTCTACGCCTTCCCGCTGCTGCTGCTCTCGGCCGGGGACGGCTGGCTGGCCACCGTCTCCCGCCCGTTCGGCTGGGCGTTCGCCATCTGGGGCACGGCCCTGTACTGGTGGTCGGGGATCCTCTACGGCGTGCAGCTGCGCCAGCTCGTCCGGGCGGCCCGCGGCCCGCGGCCACCGCTGCCCCCCCGCGAGGATCCCGGGCCCGGTCAGGGGCAGGGCCAGGGGCGGGCGGACGCGGAAGCCGGCCGGCTGGACGCGGAGGTCGGCCAGTGAGAGCCGTCGTCATGGCGGGCGGGGAAGGGACCCGGCTGCGCCCAATCACGGCCAACCAGCCCAAACCGCTGCTCCCCGTCGTCAACCGGCCGATCATGGAGCATGTGCTGCGGCTGCTACGGCGGCACGGTGTCGACGAGACCGTGGTCACCCTGCAGTTCCTCGCCGCCCACGTCCGCGCCTACTTCGGGGACGGCGACGAGCTGGGGATGCGCCTGTCGTACGCGACCGAGACCACCCCGCTGGGGACCGCCGGCAGCGTCAAGAACGCGCAGGACGCGCTGCGCCACGACCCCTTCCTGGTGATCAGCGGGGACGCGCTCACCGACATCGACCTGACCACCCTGATGGCGCATCACCGCAAGAGCGGGGCGCTGGTCACCGTCGCGCTCAAGTCCGTCCCGAACCCGTTGGAGTTCGGGATCGTCATCACCTCCGACGACGGCCGGATCGCCCGCTTCCTGGAGAAGCCGACCTGGGGGCAGGTGTTCTCCGACACGGTCAACACCGGCATCTACGTCATGGAACCGGAGGTCCTCGACCATGTTCCCGCCGGCGAGCGGGTGGACTGGTCCGGTGAGGTGTTCCCGAAGCTCGTCGCCGCAGGGGCGCCGCTGTTCGGCCACGTCGTCGCCGGCTACTGGGAGGACGTCGGCACCCTCGACAGCTTCCTGCGGGCCCAGGCCGACGTGCTCGACGGCAAGGTCGACGTGGACATCGGCGGCTTCGAGGTCTCGCCGGGGGTGTGGATCGGCCGGGACGCGGACGTCCACCCCGAAGCGGTGCTCACCGGCCCGCTGCTCGTCGGTGACTACAGCAAGGTCGAGGCCGGCGCCGAGCTGCGTGAGTTCACCGTCATCGGCAGTAACGTCGTGGTCAAGTCCGGCGCCTTCCTGCACCGGGCGGTGGTCCAGGACAACGCCCAGATCGGGCCGCAGACAAGCCTGCGTGGCTGCGTGATCGGCAAGAGCACCGACGTGCTGCGGGCCGCGCGGGTCGAGGAGGGCGCGGTCATCGGTGACGAGTGCGTGATCGAGGAGGAGGCGTTCGTCTCCCACCACGTCAAGGTCTACCCGTTCAAGACGATCGAGGCCGGGGCGGTCGTCAACACCAGTGTCATCTGGGAGTCCCGGGGGCGGCGCTCGCTGTTCGGCCCCCGGGGGGTGTCGGGGCTGGTCAACGTCGAGATCACACCGGAGCTGGTGGTCCGGCTCGGCAGCGCGTACGCCACGACCCTGCGCAAGGGCTCGACGGTGACCACCGCCCGGGACACCTCCCGGGCCGCCCGGGCGCTCAAACGCGCGGTGACCAGCGCCCTGACCGCCAGCGCGATCGACGTGCGGGACCTGGAGGCCGCGCCGATGCCGCTGGTCCGTTTCGACGTCCGTTCCTCCGACGCGGCCGGCGGCGTCGTCATCCGCGCGGCCGCGGGGGACGCCGAACGCGTCGACATCATCTTCCTGGACGCCGAGGGGAGCGACCTTTCCCCTGCCGTCCAGCGCACGCTCGACCGGGTCGTCAGCCGCCAGGAGTTCCGGCGGGCGTTCCCCGACGAGATCGGGGAGCTGCGCTTCCCGGCCCGCACGACCAGCAGCTACGCCCGGGACCTGCTCGACCGGGTGGACACCGCCGGCCTGGCCGAGGCCGGCCTGAAGATCGTGATCGACGCGGCGGGGGGAACGGCGTCCCTGGTCCTGCCGACGCTGCTGGGACATCTCGGGGTGGACGTGCTCACCGTCAACGGCCGGCTGGACCAGACCGTCCAGGCCCATCAGCCCGGCACCCGGCACCGGCACGCGCTGGACCGGCTCGGGGAGCTGGTGGCCAGCTCCCGGGCCGCGTTCGGGGTCCGCTTCGACCACATCGGTGAACGGATCACGATCGTGGACGAGCGGGGGGACCCGATCGACGACGAGCGCGCGCTGCTGGTCTTCCTCGACCTGGTCGCCGCCGAGAACCGGGGGGCCGAGGTTGTGCTGCCGGTGACGACCACCCGGGTCGCCGACCAGGTGACCCGCTTCCACGGGCTGACGGTGCGCCGGACCTCGCTGTCCGCCGCCGACCTGACGCGGGCCGCGGGCGCGGCGGGCGTCGTCTTCGCCGCGGACGGCCGCGGCGGTTTCGTCGTCCCCGAGTTCGCCTCCGCGATCGACGGCCTGGCCGCGTTCGTCAGGCTGGCCGCCCTGGTCGCCCGGACCAGGCTGACTCTCAGCGCCATCGACGCGCGTATTCCGCCGGTCCGCGTCCTGCGCCGTTCCGTGGCGACGCCGTGGGCGGCCAAGGGGACGGTGATGCGCCGGATCGTGGAGTCGGTCGACCCCGACGGGGGATGCACGATCGACACCACCGAAGGTGTCCGGGTGATATGCCCGGACGGATCCTGGGTGCTGGTGCTGCCCGACCCGGCCGAAGCCGTCACCCACCTGTGGGCCGAGGGAAGCGCCACCACCGACGGCGACCAGCTCCTCCAGCGCTGGAGCGCCATCGCCGAGGGGACCCGCTCCGCGGGCGATGCCGTCCGGTGACGAGGGTCCCGTTCACCTGCTGGGGCCGCCGCGCGGGGATGCGCCGGATGCGGGCGTCGCGGGGGATATCGGGGCGATATGCCGCGGTGCCGCATTGCGGCGGGTTGCGCTGCCCCGCTACGCTCGGCCCGCCGGGTGGCCGGCCGGCCGTAGGGTTGAGCCCGGGCGCGGCAGCCGGCCGGACGCGGTCCCGGGCCGGCCGCGCTGCGGGCGGCCGGTGTGGGCTTGGCAGGTGTGAGCGGCCGGGTGGGCGGCGTTCGTCACGTCGCGGGCGTCACAGGAGTACCACAGGAGTGTCGGAGCTGGCTGGTGACATGGGCGTTCGCCGCGTGTCGCCGACGGCCTTGAGGAGTATGGAGGCAACCCCGCGTGTACCCGGAGGACCTGAAGTACACCAGGGAGCACGAGTGGGTCCGGGTGAGCGAGGCCACCGTGCGGGTGGGTATCACCTCCTACGCCCAGGAGGCCCTCGGCGACATCGTTTTTGTGACACTGCCGGCGGTGGGGGAACGGGTGGAGGCCGGCCGGCCGTTCGGAGAGGTGGAGTCGACCAAGAGCGTCTCCGACGTCTACGCGCCGGTATCAGGGGAGGTGATCGCCCGCAACGAGGTGCTCGACAGCACTCCCGAGCTGGTCAACTCCGATCCCTACGGGGAGGGCTGGCTGGTCGAGCTGGCTGTCGACGACACGTCCGCGACCGTGTCACTGCTGGACGCCGCTGCGTACGTCCAGCACGTGAAAGCGCAGTAAAGGTCTACGGAACATCCACGGAACATCTACGGAATGCTGCCAGTCGTTCGCGTTGCCGCTACGGACGCCACGCCGGAATAGCTCTCCTGCTCCCCTTTTCGCGGCAGTGGGCCTGATGCACTAGCCTCGTTGTGCGCCGGGAAGGCGATACGAGGCCGCGATCTCACGGCCGGTATTGCCTGTTCCGGTCTCGGAGCCGTTACCGGATGAGGGGGACGGGATGGCTCTGAGGAGGCAGCGAACGTTTTCGCCACCCCCAGGCGAGGTGGCCCGAGCGGCCGGCCAACCGCGTCCGCGGCGGTCCGGCAGGAAGCAGACGCGACCGTGTTCTGCACGAGGTGCGGACAGCAGAACCCGACCGATGCCCTGTACTGCGCACGGTGCGGGTCTCCACTGGTACGTCCAGGTGAGCCCATCGCGCCGGAGCGGCCTGCCGAACAGACCTCCACGCTCAATCTCGCCGCCGCCCTCTCCGGCGTCGAGGGTGAGCATGCCGACGAGTCGACCGAGCGGGACGCGGTCGCCGCGGTCGACGCGCTGCCGCCCGGCTCCGGCCTGCTCGTCGTCAAACGTGGCCCCAACGCGGGCAGCCGCTTCCTGCTGGACGCCGACCTGACCACCGCCGGCCGCCATCCGGAGAGCGACATCTTCCTCGACGACGTGACCGTCTCGCGCCGTCACGCCGAGTTCCACCGCTCGCCGTACACCAAGGGCTTTGCCGTGCGTGACGTCGGCAGCCTCAACGGCACCTATCTCAACCGCGAGCGGATCGACTCCGCCGAGCTCTCCAGCGGCGACGAGGTACAGATCGGCAAGTTCCGGCTGGTGTTCCTGACCGGGCCGGTGCCGTTGACGGGCGGCGGGGGCCCGCAGTGAGCCGAGGG
>NZ_CEVIVC010000020.1:18130-21911 GCF_982290645.1 Protofrankia sp. CiP1_Cm_nod4 | reverse complement strand
CCCGTGCCCGTGCCCGTGCGGGCGTCGCGGGGCCGGGCGGATGCCGCCAGCGCGAAGACCCTCACCATCGGCGAGGTCCTCGACCGGCTGCGGCTGGACTACCCGGACGTGACCCTGTCCAAGATCCGCTATCTGGAGGCGGAGGGGCTCGTCACCCCCGCCCGCACGAGCGCGAACTACCGTAAGTACTCCGCCGCCGACGTCGCCCGGCTGCGCTACGTCCTCGGCGCGCAGCGTGAGCGCTTCCTGCCACTGCGAGTGATCAAACAGGAGCTGGAGTCGCTGGACAGCGAGCCGCTCCCGCGGGAGCGCCCCGGCCCGCGCCCGGTGGCACCGCCGTCGCCCGGCCCCCTCGACGCCCTGCTCGACAACGGCGAGCAGGTGCGGATGTCACGGCGGGAACTGCTCGCCGCGGCCGGTGTCAACGAGCAGGAGCTCACCGAGCTCGAGCAGTACGGGCTGGTCGCCCCCCGTCCCGGGGGCAGCTACTTCGACGGGGACGCGCTGGCGGTCGCGCGGACGTTCGCCGCGCTGAGCGGCTTCGGCATCCAGCCCCGGCACCTGCGCCCGTCGCGGGTGGCCGCCGACCGGGAGGCCGGGCTGATCGAGCAGGTGACGGCGCCGCTGCGGGCGCAGCGCGACCCGTTCAGCAGCGGGCGGGCGGAGGAGGCCCTGGACGAGATCGCCGGGCTGCTCGTGCGGCTGCACGCGGCCTTGCTGCGCGCCCGGCTGCGCACCGGGCCGGGCGCGTGACACATGCCCCCTGCGGCGTCCCGGGCCGGGCAGGTGACGCGCCCGGCTGGGTCCTGGACCGGGCAGGTGACATCGCCGGCCGGGGGCGGAGCGCCTGTCGGCTGCGTGGGCCGGCTCACACCCGGGCACCTATTGTTGACCGGGGTGGCAGGTCCGTGCGATGGCCGATCTTACTGGAGATCTTGTCGGAAGCGTCGGGCCGCTGACGAAGCCCGGAGACCGGGATAGTGTCAGCCGGTGGCGGTTTACAGTTTCCGGTCGGATCATCCCGTCCTGCCCGCCTGTGTGAGGAGGTAGATCGGTGCATCGGCTGGACATCGTCGGCGTTCGTGTCGAGCTTCCGTCGAAGCAGCCGATCGTCCTGTTGAAGGAGGTCGGCGGTGAGCGTTACCTGCCCATCTGGATCGGCGCGGTGGAGGCGACGGCCATAGCCTTCGCCCAGGAGGGCATCACGACCGCCCGCCCGATGACGCACGACCTGATGCGTGACGTGTTGCGTGCCCTGCGGACCGAGCTCACCAGGGTGACCATCAACGATCTGCAGGACGGCGTGTTCTTCGCCACACTTGTCTTCGGCAACGGGGTCGAGGTCTCGGCCCGGCCGTCGGACGCCATCGCGCTGGCGATGCGGATGGGGGCG
Source organism: Protofrankia sp. CiP1_Cm_nod4 (assembly GCF_982290645.1). Taxonomy (NCBI): domain Bacteria; kingdom Bacillati; phylum Actinomycetota; class Actinomycetes; order Frankiales; family Frankiaceae; genus Protofrankia; species Protofrankia sp. CiP1_Cm_nod4. Next base: position 20,518 of record NZ_CEVIVC010000020.1, on the reverse strand, counting down.
CCGGTCTACGGCGAGGAGTCGGTGCTCGCCGAGGCCGGGATCACCGTGCCGGAGGAGCAGGAACAGGAGCAGGAGAGCGAGCTGGAGAAGTTCCGGGAGTTCCTCGACACGATCTCGCCGGAGGACTTCAACACGCCAGGCTCCTGACGCGGGGGCCCTGGCATGCGGCGTGCCCCGTCAGCCGTCCGGTTCCCGGGCCGCCGAAAGGCTTTCCAGCCGATTCGTACAGTTCGCTGACCGCTGTGGCTGTGTGCGGCTGTATCCTCACAAAGGCTTGATCTGGGAACATTGTGGGTCTGCCACGGGACACGCCGATCGCGATCATTGATGGGATCGCCCGAGGCTCTTACCGTCGAGTCGAGGCGGTTGAGTGAACTCAGGGTGGCTGGCTGGCGGACGGGACGACGACAGCGATGATCGGATGGCGATGATCGGACAGGGGCAGCTCTTCCCGGACGATCTCCCGTTGCCGCCCGGTGACGATGTCGGTTACCGGGGGCCCACCGCGTGTGCGGCCGCGGGCATCACCTACCGGCAGCTCGACTACTGGGCCCGCACCGGCCTGGTCGTGCCGAGCGTACGCGGCGCCACCGGCTCGGGCAGCCAGCGGCTGTACTCCTTCCGGGACGTGCTGGTCCTGCGTGTCGTGCGCAAGCTGCTGGAGGCCGGGGTCTCCCTGCAGAACATCCGCGCCGCCGCCGACTGCCTGCGCCTGCGCGGGATCGAGGACCTGGCACAGGTCACCCTGGTCAGCGACGGGTCGACCGTGTACGAGTGCACCTCCGACGACCAGGTCATCGACCTCGTCCAGGGCGGCCAGGGGGTTTTCGCGATCGCGGTCGGCCGGGCCGTCCAGGACATGCGCGGGCAGCTGTCCCAGCTGCCGACGGAGCGCCCCGAACGCCCCGAGCGCGGGGGGCACCCCGGCCCGGCGACGGTCGGTCATCCCGGGGACGAGCTGGCCAACCGCCGCAGCCGGCGCAGCTCGGCCTGACGACGGCCCATGGCCGCGGCGGCCCGGCCCGGCCGCCGCGGCCATGGGCCAGGCCTCGTCGGCCGTCCGGTGCAAGTCGGCCGTCCGGTGCCGGGACCGGCGGATCACAGGTGGTGATCCGTAACGGTCAGCGCGGGTTCGCGGCGCCGCGCCGCGCGGCGTAGTGCGTGGTGCCGTGCGGCGCGGCGCAGTGCGGATCGTCGGGCTGCCCGGCCGTGGGGTGCGCCGCGGCGGGCAGATGGTCGACCTGCAGGGTGGTGTGGTCGATGTGATGCTCCTCGCGCAGCCAGGCGTGTATCCCGGCCCGGACGGCGTGGCAGTCCGCGTCGGGATGCACCAGCACGTGCGCGGACAGCGCCGGCTCACCGGAGGTGATCTGCCAGATGTGCAGGTCGTGGACTTCGCTGACACCGGGCCGGCGGGCCATCGCGGCACCTATGCCGTCCGGGTCGACCCCGTCGGGGGCGGCCTCGAGGAAGATCCGGCCGGAGGCGTGCAGCAGGCCGGCGCCGGCTCTGACCATGAGGACGACGACGGCGAGCGAGGCGACCGTGTCCGCGCGCTCCCATCCGGTGGCGAGGACGACCACTGCCGCGACGGCGGTGGCGACGAACGCGTAGAGGTCGTTGAGAACGTGCTGGAAGGCGCCGTCGATGTTCAGGCTCGTCCGGTTGGCCCGGCTCATCGCCCAGGCCGCGGCAAGGTTGACGGCCACCCCGAGGAGCGCGACGGCCAGCACGGGCCCGCCGGCCACGTCACCCGGGGTGAGCAGCCGGCGGATCGCCTCGACGGTGAGCCAGCCGGCCAGCAGGAGCAGGGTGAGCCCGTTGGCCTGGGCGGAGAGGATCTCCACCCGGCGCAGGCCGAACGTGTAGGCGCCGCCGGCCGGCCGGGCCGCGACCCGCAGGGCCACCAGCGCCAGCGCGATCGCCGCCGCGTCGGTGAGCATGTGGGCCGCGTCCGACAGCAGCGCCAGGGAGTGCGCGAGCAGGCCAACGACGACCTCCACGACGAGGTAGGCGAGGATGATGCCGAGAGCGGTCATCAGCCAGCGCCGGTCCGCGTCCGCGGCGACGTCGTGCCCGTGACCGGCATGCTGCCCGTGACCGCTGTCATGGCCGTGGCCGCCGCCGCCGGGGCCGTGCGCTGTTCCGGTATTCTCCGCCACCGGCTTTCCTTTCCCGGCCCGCCGTTGCCCTCCCGTGGCCGTCCGGCTTTCCACGTTACTTCCTTCCGCCGGCCCCGTCATTTGCGCTGAAAATGGCTGCCGATATCGGGTTCAGCATTCCGGGAACGGCGCTGTTTTCCCGCCGGCTGTTTCCCGTGTCCTGGTGGGCGTTTTCTCCGGACGTCACGTCCGGGACGGCTGCCCACCCGCGACGCGTCCGGGGGGA
>NZ_CEVIVC010000020.1:8125-17711 GCF_982290645.1 Protofrankia sp. CiP1_Cm_nod4 | reverse complement strand
GCGCGGCCGGCAGGTCACTTCGCGGTTCCCGGAGTTGTCGGTGGCGTGCCGTACGATCGCCAACTGTGTCTGACAAACCCGCTGTACTCGCGCGCGACCTGCACAAACGCTTCGGCGCGAGCGTCGCGCTCGCCGGTCTGGATCTCAGCGTGGCGGCTGGGACGGTGCACGCGGTCCTCGGTCCGAACGGCGCCGGCAAGACGACCGCTGTGAGAATTCTCACCACCTTGTTGCGTGCCGATTCCGGGCATGCCGAGGTTCTCGGTCTTGACATCAGCCGACACGCGGACGAGCTGCGCTCCCGGATCGGGCTCACCGGTCAGTACGCCGCCGTCGACGAACGGCTCACCGGCCAGGAGAACCTGGAGATGTTCGGCCGGCTCTACCGGCTGTCGGCCGTTTCGGCGCGGGCCCGTGCCGAAATCCTGCTGGAGCGTTTCGACCTCACCGATGCCGCCCGCCGGCAGGCCGGCACCTATTCCGGTGGTATGCGCCGGCGGCTCGACCTGGCCGCCAGCCTGATTCTCGCGCCGCCCATGCTCTTCCTCGACGAGCCGACGACCGGGCTCGACCCGCGCAGCCGGATCCGGATGTGGGAGGTCATCGAGGAGCTTGTCCGGGACGGCGCCACCGTCCTGCTGACAACACAGTACCTGGAGGAGGCTGACCAGCTGGCCCGGCGCATCTCGGTGATCGACGGTGGCCGGGTCATCGCGGAGGGCACCGCCGACGACCTGAAGTCGCAGGTGGGTGGGGACCGCCTCGACATCGTGATCGCCCGGGGCGGGGACGTCGACGCCGCGCGCGGCGTGCTGGCGCGGTTCGCCTCCGGCGAGGTGAGCGTCGACGTCGACCGGCGACGGCTGAGCGCGCCGATGAACCGCGGCGCCGGTGTGCTGCCGGAGCTGATCCGCGGCGTCGACGAGGCGGGCGTGACCCTCGAGGACATCGCGCTGCACCGGCCCACCCTCGACGACGTCTTCCTGGCGCTCACCGGCCATCACGCGCGCGACGGGGACGCGGCCGCGAACCCGCACGAGAGCACCACCGAGGAGCTGGTGACGACATGAGCACCATCAGTGGCGACGCTGCCGTCGCCGCCACCGCCGCCACGGTCCGGCCGGTCGAGGGCCGCGGCCGGCTCGTCTGGTCACTGCTGGACGCCTGGGTCATCTGCCGGCGCAACCTGATCCAGACCTGGCGGGTGCCCGAGCTGCTGGTGTTCTCCACGATCCAGCCGGTGATGTTCGTGCTGCTGTTCGTCTACGTGTTCGGCGGCGCGATCAACGTCGGGCCCGGGGTGGACTACGTGGACTTCCTGATGCCCGGGATCTTCATCCAGACGGCGATCTTCGGCAGCATGGTGACGGGTGTCGGGCTCGCCGAGGACCGTCAGCGTGGCCTGATCGACCGGTTCCGCTCGCTGCCGATGTCGCGGGGCGCGCTGCTGGCCGGCCGGACCCTCTCGGACCTGTTCCGCAACGTGTTCGTAGTCGTGATCATGCTGCTGGTCGGGATCGCGGTCGGGTTCCGCTTCGGTGACACCACCGTGCCCGCGGCGCTGGTCGGGTTCGCCCTCATGCTGCTGTTCTCCTACGCGTTCTCCTGGGTGTCGGCGGTGATCGGGCTGTCGGTGCGCAACGCGGAGGCGGCGCAGTCGGCCGGGTTCATCTGGGTCTTCCCGCTGACCTTCGCCAGCTCCGCGTTCGTCCCGGTCAGCACGATGCCGGGCTGGCTACAGGCCTTCGCCGAGCATCAGCCGATCACCGTGACGATCGACGCGACACGGGCGCTGTTCCTCGGCGGCCCGGTGGCCTCCGCGCTGGTCCAGTCGCTGGCGTGGTGCGCCGGGCTGCTCGTCGTCTTCGTGCCGTGGTGCGTCAGGGCCTACCGCCGCTCCACCGGCGGCTGACCGGGCGACAGCCGCCAGCGGCCGGCCCGCCCGGGCGGGCCGGCCGGCACCGCGGATGCCGAGCCGCCCGTACTGGACCACCCCCGCCTGGCCCGGGCACGATATACGGATGTCCGCGTCCGGTAGCGTCACATCCGCGGACGCCGTCGGAGTCAGGGAAAACCCCGCCCTGACCGGATCTTGCCATTAGGTTGGTGCTCCGTCGTGGCATCGGTGTGAGCGCGGGGAGGTCGTGGTGTCGGGCACTCGGCGGGTCCGGACACTCGTCACCGGCATTCAGACATGCCTGGGCGAGGCGTTGAGCCTTGCCGACCAGCTGGACGCGCTGGCCGACCAGGTCGAGCGGCCCGACGCGGACGGGCCGGTGCCGGGCGGGCCCGCCCGCCCGCATGCCCGGCAGGGCTCATCCGTGGATGTCTGGCACGCCGTCCCGGACGCCGCCGACGCGCAGGTGCCGGCCGCGGTCGGGACGGCCGCCGCGATCGCCCGCGGGCAGGCGCCGGGCCTCGCCAGCGCGCCCTGGTCGTCCCCGCTGTGGCCGGTGCCCGGGGCGGCCGAACGGGCGCCGGGGAACGGGGCCACCACCAGCCTGCCCGAACTGCCCAGCCCGCCCAGCCTCCCCGAGCTCCCGGGCCGCCCCCGGCCGGCGGCGGCCGGGCAGCTCTACCGGCCGGGGCTGTGGCGGGTGGGCCGGGCGCTCGTCCCGCCCCTGCTGCCCGGCGGGCGGACCACCGAGGTGCCGCTGGCCGTCAGCCTCCTCGACGGCGGCAACCTGCGGATCGTGGTGGACCGCGGCCGCCGGGCCGAGGGTGTCGGTGTCGTACGGGCCCTGCTCACCCGGGTGCTCGCGGCGGCACCGCCGGGATCGGTCCGGGTCACCGTCTACGACCCCCACGAGCTCGGCGCGGGGCTCGCCGGCTTCGCCCCGCTGCGGGCCGCCGGCGTGGTCAGCCCCACCCTGACCAGCCGGACCCGGCTGGAGAGCGCGCTGGGGGAGCTGTCCGCGGACGTCGGGCGCATCACCGTCGACCGGCTCGGCGGCCGGTTCGCCTCCCTGCGGGAGCGGGATGCCGCGGGCCTGCCCCGGGCCGAGCCGTGGCGGCTGCTGGTGCTGCTGGCCTGGCCGTCGCTGGCCGATGACGCCGCGCGGGCGCTGGAGGCGGTCGCCGCCCAGGGGCCCGCGTGCGGCGTGCACGTGATCGCGCTGGTGGAGGACGGCGGGACGGCCGTCGTCGGCCGTCGGGGGCACGAGACGCTGACCGGCGCCGAGACCCTGCGCGTGGCCGGGCCCGCCGGGGATCCCGCCGCCGGCGGCCTGTTCGCCGCCGGGGACGGGCCCGACGGCGACGGGGCCCCCACCGCCGGCCCGACGATCTGGAGCTGTTCGCTCGCCGGGCCGTTGGAATGCGAGCTGGACGACCCGCCGCCGCCGGAGCTGGTGGCCGCGGTCGCCGAGTCCGTCGCGGCCGCCACGGCCGTCGAGGCCGCCCGCCCCCCGGACGCCCGGGCGCTGCTGCCCGACACGCTGTGGAGCTTGGACGCGGCCGGTGGCCTGAGCGTCCCGGTGGCGTTCGGCCCGGACGGCCCGGTCACGCTCCGCTTCGACGACGACACCGTCCACGCGCTCGTGGGCGGGCAGGCCGGCTCGGGCAAGTCGACGCTGCTGCTCGACGTGGTGTACGGGCTGGCCGCCCGCTACGCCCCCGAGCAGCTGCGCTTCCACCTGCTCGACTTCAAGGAGGGCCTGGAGTTCGCCCAGTTCGCGCCCCGGGCCGGCGACCCGTTCGTGCTGCCGCATGCGGACACCATCGGGATGGACAGCGACCGGGAGTTCGGTGTCGCCGTGCTGCGCCACGCCCGCGCCCAGATGCAGCGGCGGGCCCTGGCCATGCGGGCCGTCGGCGCCCGGGACCTGCGTGGCCTGCGGGCCGCGCGGGGCGGCGCCGGCTGGCCGCGGATCCTGGTGGTGATCGACGAGTTCCAGGTGATGCTCACCCCGCTCGACGCGGTGTCGCGGGAGGCGGTCTCGCACCTGGAGGCGCTCGCCCGCCAGGGCCGCGCCTACGGCATCCACCTGCTGCTGGCCAGCCAGACGCTGTCGGGTATCGACGCTCTGGACGCCACCGCCGGCAAACGTGGTTCGATCTTCGGCCAGTTCGCGTTGCGGATCGCGCTGCGTACCTCGATCTCGGAGTCCCGGGTGCTGCTGTCGACCACCAACGAGGCGGCGGGTGCGCTCGCGGGCGTGGGGGAGGCCATCGTCAACCGGCGTAACGGCCACCCGGCCGGCAACGAGCTCGTCCGGGTGGCCTACCCCACGCCGGCGGTGCTCACGTCGCTGCGCGCGAGCCTCGCGCGGGCGGGCGCTCCCGGCGCGCCGGGCCGTCCCGGGCCGCGGGTCTTCGTCGGCCACGCGCCGGCGGTCCTGGACGACAACCCGCTCTACCGGTCGCTCGCGGGCGCGCCCGTCCCGGTCGAACGCGCCGAGCGGGCCGGTGCCGTCGACGTCGCGGTCCTCGAGAGCGCCCACGAGGGCAACGCCGGCCACGGTGGTGCGCCCGACACGGCCGGCGGCGTGACCGGCGCTGTGACCGACGACGCGGACGCCGCCGGGGCGGCCGAGCCGCTGGCCCTGGTGGGGGTTCCCCTCGACCTGCATCCGGCGGCCGTCGGGGTGCGGCTGTCCCCGCTGCCGGGACGCAGCCTCGCGGTGCTCGGGCCGTTGCGCCGGGAAGCGGTCGGGGTGCTGCAGGCGGCCGTGGTGAGCGTCGCCGGCCAGGCCGTGCAGGGCGGTGTACGGGTCGACATCGTCGCGGTCACCGCCGAGACCACGCAGGCGGCCGAGGTGCTCGCCGGCCGGGTCCGCGCCGCCGGGCAGTCCGCTCGGGTCCATCCGCCGGCGGCGTTGCGCCGGGTGCTGCGGGAGGTCAGCGACGAGGTGCGGGAGCGGGAGGACGCCGCCCTGGCCGGCGCGGCCGGTACCCCCTGGCCCGGTGACCGGTCCTACGAGCGGCTCGCCCGGCCGGTGCGGCTGCTCGTCCTGTTCGCCGCCGACGCCGGGCGGGCCGTCCTGGAGGCCAAGGAGCCCCCCGCCCGCCGCTCGGGCCTGGACGACCTGCGTTTCATCACCCGCCGGGGCCCTGGCCAGCGGGTGCACCTGCTCGGCTGGTGGCGCGGCCCGGGCCGGCTGCTCGACGACCTCGGCCCGATGCACCGTGACGACGTGGGGGCGTGGGTCGCGGTCGGCGTGCCCGCGAGTGACCTGTTCAGCCTGGCGGGCAACCGGTCGGTCACCGCGGGGACGGGCCCGAACCGGGCGGTCCTGTTCGACCGGAACGGGTATGCGGAGGCCCGCACGATCGTCCCGTTCTCACCGTTGCCGGCCCAGGCCGGGCCGGCGGCGGCGGTGACGGGCGACCAGCGGCACGACCGGGAGCACGGCCGGGACGGCCGGGAGCCGTGGAGGAGGCTGCCGGGTTGACCGGTGCGCCCGCGACCCACGAAACGAGGATCATGGTTGACGTGCCCGACCAGCCGGGTGGCTTCCTCGCCGTACCGGAGGCTGAGCCAGGGTGGCGGGCCGACGCCCGCCACGAGCCCGCCCTGCGCGATCCCGACCTCGACGACCCGCTGATCGCGGCCGTGCGCTACCGTGCGTTGCTCGACGAGCTCACCCAGGCCAGGAACAAGGTGGAGGACCGGATGTCCGCCGGCCGGCAGCGGCGTGCCGAGGTCGCGCGGGCGCACCGGGAGTCGGCGGAGGCGATCCGCGCCGAGGTCGACGAGGTGTGGCGGGTGGTGGCCGAACCGCTCGCGCACCACGGGATCAGCAGCCTCGACCAGCTCCGGCCGCCGCCGGTGGAACGGGCCGGCGACGTCCCCGCCGTCGCCATTCCCGATCATGACACGCCCGGCTATGACGTTCCTGGTCACGCCTCCGGCCGTGACGTGCCCGTCGTCGCCGGGCCCGGTGGCCGGCCGGTCGCCCGGGCCCAGCACCGCCGGGGCGAGCCCGGGCAGGCACGCCCGGCCGCCGCCACGCCGCAGCGACGGGTACGTGCCAGGCAGGCGGCCGCCGCCGGCACGGCGGCCGCGTTCGAGCCGTCCAAGGCACCACGGCGAGCCCACGAGCTGTGCATGACCGCGATGGGGCACGCCGCCGAGCTGCGGGCGGTCACACGGTCCGGTTCGTCGGCCTCGGCCGCGGTCGTCATCGGCCTGGGCTGCCTGCTGGTGGCCGCCGGGGTGACCGTGCTGCGGGCGCTGGCCGGGGTCGAGGCGCTGCCGGCCCTCACCGGCGCCGCCGTGGTCACCGCCTTCTGCGTGGCGGTGGCGACCGACGCGGCCCGGGTGGAGGTTGCCCGCGCGGCGCTGCTCGGGGCCGGCACGGCCGGTGCCGCGGTGCTGGCGACCGCGCGGATGGTGTCGCTGGACCCGACCGACGTGATCGCCTCGCTGGTGGCGCTCGTGCTGGCGCTGCGGTTCGGGCTCGGGGTCGGCGCTCCGCGGCATCCGCAGCGGAAGTGACCCGGCCGCCGGCCGGCGGGATACAGGAGCGGATATGACAGAAGAAGGGCAGGACCTCCGTGACGAGCACCATCGCCGACGTCAAGTCCCAGCTTGGTGAGGCGTTCCGGCGTACCGACGAGGTCACCGGCCAGCTGGACGGCGCGCTGACCATGATCGAAGAAGCGCAGGCGATCGTCCTGGCGGCGACCGACGGCAGCGCGCACCGCGCCGTGGAGCAGCTGACCAGCGCGCTGCTGGAGACCCGGGAGCGTATCCAGGACTCGCTGGCGGCGCTCGGGTCGGCGGTGCAGGAGGTCCGCGACTACAGCGACAGCCTGTAGGGCGTCCGTCCCGGCCGGCCGGTTTCCCCCGGGCTGGGCCGCGGACGGTTCTCCCGGGGCAGCCGGCGTGCGGGGCAGCCATCGCCCGGCCGCCCCGCACGCCGGCCGGAACATGCCGTGAGCGGCTGCCGCGCCGCGCGGAAGCCCGGCACGTCCAGCGCCGCCGCGCCGAACACAGCCTGAACACAGTCCGAATACAGCCCGAACATGCCGTGAACGGCTGTTGCCGATCGCCGTCCGTGTCGGCCGGCGTCCACCACAGGGCCGCCACGGGGTGGCGGGCCGTCGTGGCCCGGCCGGGATCAACCGGACGTATCCGGATCGGCTGTGCACGAATACCGACAAGAGTTATATTCTCCGTAAGCGGGTGTCCGCTGTCGGTCGCCGGCGTGTCGTAGGTGAGGGCCCGGGTAACAAGTCCGCATGTTCCCTGCAACCCGATGCATCTTTAGCGGGCCTCACTAAAGTCCGAATCATCCAGAGACGCCGAGGGCGAAGCGATCATGTTGCCATCGCGCAGCCGGAGGTCCGCGGGGATGTTGGCGCGTAGGCGTTCACCGGCCTGACGGCCGTCCAGTGCCACTGCCATGTGCGGCCAGAGGGTCGTGAGAGCGGCGCGGGAAGGATCTTTCCGTACCGCCGAGGTCCCCACCGTGGATCACTAAGGAGGCCCCACCACCGTGCCGGCTACCCCCATCCTTAACCTGCCGCTGGTGCTGCTGTCCAACCGCGGCCCGGTGAGCTTCGACCGTGACGTGTCCGGGCGTACCGTCAACCGCGGGGCGGGCGGGCTGGTGTCAGCCCTCTCCGGCCTTGCCGAGCACCTGGACGACGCCGTCTGGGTGTGCGGGGCGTCCAGCGAGGAGGACGCCCTCGTCGCCAGCGAAGCGCACGGCAGCTCGATTCTCGTGCAGACCTCTCCATACCCGCACGTCGTCGAGGACGAACCCGACGGCCCCGCGATCCGGGTCCGGCTGGTCACCACCGACCCGGCCGCCTACGCGGACTTCTACAGCGTCTGGTCGAACCCGATCCTGTGGTTCGTCCAGCACGGGCTCTACGGCCGGGCGCTGTCACCCGTCCTCACCCAGGCCGAGCACGACGCGTTCGACAACGGCTACGCGGCGGTCAACCGTGTGTATGCGGATGCGGTCGTCGACGAGGTCCGCGCCCGCGGCGGAAAGGCCCTGGTCCTGTTGCAGGACTACCACTTCTACCTGGTGGCCGAGCGGGTCCGCGAGCAGTGCCCGGACGTCGTGCTCACCCATTTCATCCACATCCCGTGGCCGGGGCCGGACGAGTGGCGGATACTGCCGGCCGGTATCCGGGAACGGCTGCTGCGCGGCCTGCTCGGCAGTGACGTCGTCGGCTTCCACACCCGGCGCTACGCCCGCCACTTCGTCCTGTGCGCCCAGGACCTGCTCGGCCTCGACGTCGACCTGGACAACCTGCTGGTCTTCGTCGGCGACCGGGTCGTGCGGGCCCGCTACTACCCGATCTCGGTGGACACCGCCGTCCTGGAGGCGACGCTGAGCACGGAGGAGGTCGCCGGGCACGTCGCCATGCTGAGGTACGCCTTCCTCGACGGCGACCGGCGGCTGATCCTGCGGGTGGACCGCACCGACCCGAGCAAGAACGTCGTGCGGGGCTTCCTGGCCTTTGGCGCGCTGCTCGACCAGTATCCGGAGCTCGTCGGGAAGGTCAGCTTCCTCGCCCTGCTCCAGCCCAGCCGCACCGACGTGCCCGAGTACGCCGACTACATCGCGCTGATCGGCGCGGTGGTGGCGGAGATCAACGCCCGGCACACCAAGGACGGCCGGCAGCCCATCGACCTGCGGATGGCCGAGGACTTCCCGCTCGCGGTGGCCGCCTACTCGATCTGCGACGTGATCCTGGTCAACGCGCTGGCGGACGGCATGAACCTCGTGACCAAGGAGGTCGCGGTGGTCAACCGGCGCGGTGGCGTGCTGGCCCTGTCGGAGAACGCCGGCGCCCACGAGGAGCTGGGGGAGTACGCGGTCACCCTGCATCCCTTCGACGTGCAGCAGATGGCGGACGCCCTGTACGAGGCCCTGACCATGCCGCTGGAGGAGCGGCAGCGGCGGCTGGCCGCGGCGGCCGAGCAGGTGCGCACGCACGACGTGGGACGCTGGCTGAGCGACCAGCTCGACGACCTCGCCCAGCTCGCCGGCTACCTGTGAGAACCCGCGGAGGACCCGTCCGAGGACTTGCCTGAGGATGAGGACCTGGCGTTAGGGCCCCGCCTGAGGAGCCGCGCCGAGCCCGGGTCCTGACCCGGAACCGGTCCGATCATTACCGTGGGTGACCGGCGGGATTCTGCCGTGGCTTACCGGTAGTCTCGGTCGGTGACAGCAGCCGCCGTCGGGGTTGGCTGATCGTTGACGGGCTGAGGAGCTTTACGTGGCAAGTTCCAGCGGTCACCACAAGGCGAACGCGGGTTCGTGGACCGCGGTTTTTCTGATCATTGCGGCGTTCACGGTCGGCGTCTTCGCTCTCGCCCTGCACTCGGTACCGCTGTGGATCGTCACCGGCGTGGCCCTGGTCGTCGGCCTGATCACCGCCGTCGCCTCCCAGATCATGGAACAGGCGTACTGACACCCGCACGCACCCCGCATGCGCCCCGCACGCACCCCGCGATCGCGGGGGACACCCGGAAGAACAATCATGTCTGCCCGGTCCGGCCGGGCAGGCTCCGCCGCCGCGCACGGCGGCTGACAACCGCGCCGTAGGCCGATGCCCGCGGCCCGCGGCGCGGCATGAGGCGTCCTTCGTCGTCCTTCTTCGTCAGCACAGCGGCTTCAGC
>NZ_CEVIVC010000020.1:0-7773 GCF_982290645.1 Protofrankia sp. CiP1_Cm_nod4 | reverse complement strand
ACAGCGGCTTCGCTGGTGCTGATGCTTCGTCGGTTTCGTCAGTACAGCGGCTTGCTTCGCTGGCAGCACGGCTCCGCCGGTACCGAGGCTTCGCCGCGGCGGCGTCAGTGGCTGCTGGAGCCGGCCAGCGAGCGTGGGGTGACGAACGAGACCAGCCGGGTCGTGCTCGGCCCCAGCTCCGCCCAGCGGCCCACGGCCAGGTCCTCGACGGCCAGCGCCGCGGTGGGGAAGGTGGGCAGCCGCGAGCGTTCGCCGACCGGGAGCAGGCCGGTGGCCAGCGCGTGGATACCCGGGTTGTGGCCGACGAGCAGGACGGTGGGGACGCCGTCGTCGAGCTCGCGGAGGCGGTCGAGCAGGTCCGACACGTCGGCGAGGTAGAGCCGGTCCTCGGTCAGCACCGGGACGGCCGCCGGCAGGGCTCCGGCGATCTGCTCGACGGTCTGCCTGGTCCGGCGGGCCGAGGAACACAGCACCAGGTCGGGGGTGAGCTGGTCGGCTGTCAGGTGCTCGGCGATGAGCCGGCAGGCGGACCGGCCGCGCGGCGACAGCGGGCGGTCGGCGTCCGACATGCTGCCGTCGGCCCAGTCGGACTTGCCGTGGCGCAGCAGCAACAGGCGACGCGGCGGCCTCACCGCGCGGCCCGTGGGGAGAGACCCGTGGGGAGAGGGAGACCGGCAGACACCCGGACGCCGCGACCGGGCGCGGGACGAGGCGACACGCAGCTCCTCCTCGGACGGCGACGACACGCAGCCTGCCCATCTCGGACCGGGGCGTCAATGGTTCTTTTCTACGCCCGCCGCGGGGCGCCCGCCTCGTCCGGCGGCATCTCGCCCGCATGGGAAGCCTCACGCACCCGGACGAGGGAAGCCTCGTCGGCCGTGCCGCGCCGGCCGGTGCCGCGCCGATCGTTGTCGATCATCGGTGCCCCGGCCATGGCGCCGGGCGAGGCACTCGCTCACATCGACGGCTCGCATCGACGGCGGTGCCTCACCCGAAGTGGTGAAAAATATCCTACGGTGGAGCTAGAAATCAGCCGTAAGGATCAGCTGGTCGCGTATGTGGAAAGCAGCAGGCGGTCGGCAAAGGCAAGGGCGTCGTCCGCGCTGAGCCGGCCGCGGGGAACCACGGAATTGCGTTCGTCCGAGGTAAGCCCGCCCCACACGCCGTGTTCCTCCTGGCGGAATAAGGCGGTCGCGAGACAGGCCCGCCGCACGGAGCAGCTGGCGCATACTTTCCGGGCCCGGGTTTCCGCCGCCGCCCGGGCCTTGGTGTTACGCCCGTCCGGCGGGAAGAACGCGTCGGGATCCCCGTCCCGGCAGGCGGCTTCCTGCCGCCAGTAGGCGGGCCAGCCAGCGCCGTAGGGCTGCGGCGGAAGGTCGCGTCCGGGCAGGACGGGTACGCCGGCGCTCATGAGATTCCGCCGATTCTGCCACTATCGAGGCACAATCCGGTCCGATGGTGGTAGGCGGCAGCGCTACCTGTAGGCAGCAGCCGCGGATGACTCAGCATGATGTCTCCTCGGGACGTCGCTTGCGGCGGGCATGACAATGCGCGGCAACGAGTGGATGTGTTGGAAAGCACACCGACTCCTCTGCTCGCGTGGAACCACAACCTCAGGGAGGGACGGAGCCAGGGTTGTCCGGCATGAATTGCGCACGCCTGGACACCCTCTTCGTCGGAAACGAACCCGTCTCGTCTCGTTAACCGAGGAACGTAGACGGCTCTCGACGGGATAGCAAGGGTTCCGGAACGCCCGCGTCCGCAGTATGTGCGAGACATCCGGTTCCGGCCGCGCTGATCGACGTTCCGTTGTCCAGTCGCAGCGTTGGGTATGCGTACTACCACTCGTAGTAGATGCCCGGTGGTGTCAAACCGGGCATCCTGGCTTCCCGCGCGCCCCCGGGGGATCGGAGAGCGTGTTCCCGACGATCGCAAGGGTGAGCAGAATCACAACTATGATCGTCGGCGGCACGTGGCGCAGAGTCTACGGTCAGAGCGCCCAAGGTGATGGGATCATGTTTTCCGGCCGGCCGGAAGCTGCAGGTCCTCCGGTCTTCAGACCCGTCCGATGCGATAGTCGCCCGACCAGATGTCCTGGTACTGGACGTTGGTGCCGGGGCGACGCGAAACGATCATCTGCCCGTTCCCGGCGTAGATGGCATCGTGGTAGGCCTCCCCCTCGGCGTCGAGGAAGAAGACCACATCTCCCGGCCGGGCCTCGGCGGAGCCGACCGGCCGCAGCGCGGCGAACTGGTCGTAGGTGGTACGGGGAATCGAGACACCGGCCTGGGCGTACGCGTACTGGACCAGGCCGGAGCAGTCGAAGTCGTCCGGCCCGGCGGCACCGTAACGGTACGGTTTGCCGATCTGCCGCTCGGCGGCCGCGAGTGCCGCCGTCGCGGCCGAGGTGGACGCCCCCACCGGAACCGCTGCCGCCGCCGGAGTCACCACCAGCGTCGCTGTCGACGCCACTGCCGACACCACTGTCGACGTCACTGTCGGGGCTGTTGCCGGCGTGGGTGCCGCTACCGGTGAGGCTGGCGCGCCGAAGAGCGCATCCCAGGTCCGCGGGCCGACCACGGTGTCGATGGCCAGCCCGGCGCTGGCCTGGAAGGCGCGGACGCCGTGTGCGGTCCGCGGGCCGAACCACCCGTCGGCGAAGATCCCGAGCCGGATCTGGAGCCGCACCACCGGGTCACCCTGGCTTCCCCGGCGCAACGACCGGCCGGGGAACCCCCGCCCGCCAGCGGACGACTCCCCTCCGCTTCCAGAAGACTCCCATCCGTTATCAGAGGATCCCCATGCGCCCCCGGAGGATTTCCATACGTCATCAGAGGGATCCTGTCCGCTGCTGGAGGACTCCCCCCTGCCGCCGGCGGACGCCTGTCCGCCGGCGGCTGACGCCTGTCGGCTGCCGGTCGACTTCTGCTTGTCACCGGTATGCCGCTTCCCGCTGGTGGCGGACTTCTGCCCGGTGCCGCCGGTGGACTTCTGCCCGGTGCTGCCGGCGGGCTCCTGCCCCTCCGCCCAGGCCGTCGCCGCGGGCCCCTGCCCCGTCGGGGCGTCCAGGGCCGCGCCGGCCGCGGCGGGCGCGCCGGTGGCCGTCACGGTGGCCGCCCCGGCCGGGTGGGGCGTCAGGGCCACCGCGACAGCGACGGCGACGGCGCAGGAGACCGCGGTGATCGTGGGTGAGACCGTACGGCTCGAGATGGACATGCCATCACCCCTCTGCCGCCGTTCCGGGCAGATGGGGCCCGGCCCCGTCCGCGCGTGTGGCCGACACGGGGATGCGGACGGGCTTCGGCGGTCACCCCCGTTACTCACCGTGATAGTGAGCACCCTTACGCTAAGAGATCGTCCAAGACCTTTCAGTGAAGTTAGTTACTGAAGGTGACGATCTTCGTCGCTATAGGTGATTATCGGGAGGCCGCCGCGCTCCCAGGCGCGGAAGCCTCCGACGACGTCGGTGGCCTGGTGCAGGCCGAGATCCTGCAGGGACGCCGCCGCGAGGCTGGAGGTGTACCCCTCCGAGCAGATGATGATGACCTTGACATCGTCGCCGGTGGCCTGGGGGAGGCGCGCGTCGCTGGTAGGGTCCAGCCGCCATTCCAGGACGTTGCGTTCGATGATCAGCGCACCGGGGATGCCGCCCTCGGCGCCGCGCTGGGCCGCGGGCCGGATGTCGACCAGCAGCGCCCCGCCCGCCACCGCCGCCGCAGCCGTGGGCGGGTCGAGACGTTCCAGGCGGGCGCGTGCCCGGGCAAGCATCGCGTCGATCCGGCTGCCGCTCACGGCCGTCCTCCGCCCACGGCGACAACCCCCGCCACGTCCCCGCCAGCGGCCGTGGCGAGGCTGCCTGCGACAGCGCCGGCGCCGGCGGTGGCGGTGGCGTCGGCCGGCACGGCGTCGAACAGGCCGCCACCGGTCACGTTCGCGAACAGGAAGCCCTCGACTGCCTGCTCGGCGGCGTCCGGCGCGTACCGCATCGGCAGCTCCGGGGGGGAGTAGGCGTGGATGGTCGCGGCCGGGGCGCTCCCCGCGTTCCCCACCTTGTGGATGTGGTCGCGGCCGAATGTGGGCGACGCCTCCCGTTCGTGCCGCCGCCAGCCGCGCGGCCGCCAGTCCGCGTCACAGACGATCTCCGTGACGGGGCCCTGGACGACGGTCAGCGCGCCGAACGCGCCGCCGTGGTCGTGCGCGCGGGTGTACTGGCCCGGGCACCAGCTGATCAGCCACACCTCGACCGACCCGGACAGCACGAGCCGGGTGTACCAGCGGTTGACCGGGTCGTGGCGCAGGATCGCCGACCATATCCCGGTCGCGGCACCGAGAGAGCGGGTCAGCGCGGCCAGCACATGCGGTCCCACCGTTTCGTTCTCGTCCCCCAGCAGGAAATCCGGCACCAGGTCGGTGCCCGCGAGTCGTGGATGGATGAGTGGCATGCTCGGCTCCCTGTCGGCACGGGCGGAAAGCGCTACGGATGGAGAGCTGTACGGGTGGAAAAACGGCTCCTCGCAGTGCACCGGAAACTGTGTTCATCCGATCACCAGGAGTTGTTGCCAGTGGTGGCCCAGTGCAGCCGCGAGCCGTCTGCCAGCCTCGCGGCTTGGGTACCGACAGGGCCCTGACCTGGCTCTTCGGCGACGAGCGCCACGCCGACCGCGCCCGCGGCGAGGCGGCTGGGCCGCAGACCGTCACCGTGTACTCGCCAGTTCTGTAGTCGTCTGATTACATTTTCCAGCGAGCTGTGAAGAGCCGGAAAAACAGCGCGATTACATTTTTTCGCGTCGCCGGCGGCCCCTCGGAGCCGCCGGCGACGCGGGCGGCGGCATGCCCTTCGGCGCTCCCGCCGGCGCTCCTGTCGTCGCTTCCGGGCGGCGTTCCCGGCGCAACCGCCGCCGCCGGGAGAAATCGGCCGGCTGACAGCCGGGTGCGCTCGACGAACCGAAAACGCGCCAGGGCCCGGACGGATGCTCGGGGTGGGCGGGCTCAGACGGTCCGGCGACGCGCCGGTGTGACCGGCTGGCCTGAGATGACGTGAGCGGAACCGGCGCCGTGGCGCCCGTCCACGGTTGTCAGCGCATCCCGCGCGGGCCGCACCCGCCGGTACACGCCGCGCTGGCCACAAGCACCTGGTCGATCACGCGGTCGCTGTGCGGCAGAAAGCGGCGGGATGCCATGCCCGGCACTGTACAACCGATCCGCCGTCACAATCCTCGTTCATTCCTGTACACCCGCTCCGACGCCCCGCCCGGGCCGCCCCGCGCGTTCCCGGCAACATCCTCCCGATCATCCGTCCCGCGCTGTCCCGCCAGCCGTGAGACATCGCAGAACCCGGAACTCCCGACGTCCACCACCCTCCGGATATGGGCTCGTGACCGCCGTCGCGAACGGGCCACCGGGCGGGATGAGACGGTTCGCGGAGATCCGCCCGGAAAGCCGTCCCGCGCCGGGGAAAGCGGTCGGATACCTTCCGCTCATGGAGCAGCGGATCAGCCTGATCACACTGGGTGTCGGGGACGTGGGACGCGCCCGGGCGTTCTACGAGCGGCTGGGCTGGCAGGGCCAGGAGCTCGAGGAGACCGTGTTCTTCCAGGCCGGCGGCACCGTGCTGGTGCTCTGGGGACGCGACAGGCTGGCCCGCGACTGCGGTATCGCCGAGGGAAGCGCCGCCACGGGGAGCACCGCCGGGCGGGCGGACGGGTTCGGCGGTGTCGCGCTCGCGCACAACGTCCGCTCCAGGGCGGAGGTCGACGACGTCATCGCGGCGGCGCAACGGGCGGGGGCCACGGTCACCCGTCCCGCGGCCGAGACGTTCTACGGCGGCTACGCGGGGGTCTTCACCGACCTCGACGGCCACGTCTGGGAGATCGCCCACAATCCCGGTCTCCCGTTCGCCGCAGACGGCTCGATCATCGTCCCGGACCTCGGCGGCCCGTGACCGCTGCCGCCGGGACGGGCCGTCCGGCGGCTCCCGCCCGGCGTGGCCGCGGGCGGGAGCCGCGTCCTGTTCGGCGGGGTCCGGCCGGGTTCCCGGCCGGGGCGCCCAGCTCCTGATCGGTGATGCGGCCGGTGGAGGGGTCCGGGGGCCGTCCGCCGGAGCTGGCGCCACCGCCGGGCACGTGTCCGACATCCCCGGTATGCTCGGCACAGGTCATGAGCGCCAGCGTCAAGCCCCGGCTTGCTGGCCGGCAACCCTCCTCCGCGGTGGGGTGCCCCGGGTGAGGACCAGGCCGTAGCCGCGTGGCTGCGGTAAGCGCGGACCCGCCTTCCGGGTCCGGTGGACCCGTGAGGAGTGCTGTGACCGCCCCTGCCGCCATCCAGACCCCCGTCCGTCCGCGGCCGGGGGAGCCGTCTGCCGTGGCCGTGGACGGCGTCGCCGCCAGCGCCCAGCCGCTGCCGGTGGGGCCGCTGCTGCCGGTCGTCGGCGCGGATCTGCGCGTTCCGCTCGTCCAGGGCGGGCAGGAGCGCTACGCCAACCTCGACTACGCCGCGTCCGCCCCGTGCCTGTCCGCCGTGGCGGCCAGGGTGGAGGAGATCCTGCCGTTCTACGCCAGCGTCCACCGCGGCGCCGGCTACGCCTCCCAGGTGACCACGGCGCTGTACGAGTCGGCGCGCGGGACGGTCGGCGCCTTCGTCGGCGCGCGGCCCACGGACGTCGTGGTGTTCACCCGCAACACCACCGACGCGCTCAACCTGCTCGCCCGCTGCCTGCCCGGGACGGCGGCCGGCGGCCATCCGGACGACAGCCCGGGCCGCGGGGCGGACGCCGGCCGCTCGGACGGCGACGGCCGGGCGGGGGACGCCGGCCCTGGCGACGTGCTGTTCCTCGATGTCGAGCATCACGCGAACCTGCTGCCCTGGCGTGCCGTCCGGCACCGCTGCCTGCCGGCCGCGGGCACCGTCGGCGCGACCCTCGACCGTCTCCGGCGGGCGCTGGCGCACCGGCCGGCCTGCCTCGTCGCCGTGACGGGCGCGTCGAACGTGACCGGCGAGGTCGTCCCCGTCGCCGAGATCGCCAGGATCGCGCACGCCCACGGCGCGCGGATCGTCGTGGACGCCGCGCAGCTGGCGCCGCACCGCCGCGTCGACATGGCCGCCTGGGACGTCGACTACGTCGCGCTGTCCGCCCACAAGCTCTACGCGCCCTACGGCGCCGGGGCGCTGATCGGCCGCGCGGACTGGCTCGACGCCGCGCCGCCGTACCTCGCCGGCGGCGGTGCCGTGGCCGGCGTGACCGGCACCACCGCCACCTGGAAGGCCGCCCCGGAGCGGCACGAGGCGGGCTCCCCCAACTCGCTCGGCGCGGCCGCCCTGGCCGCGGCCTGCCAGGTGCTGGCCGCGCTCGCGCCCGGCGCCCTCGAGCGCCACGAGGCCGCGCTGCGTGACCATCTTGTCGCCGGGCTGTCCGGGCTGCCAGGTGTGGAGATCCCGCGGATCTGGGCGGACGCGTCCGACCGGCTCGGCGTGGTGACCTTCACCGTGCCCGGCGACAGCGCCGCGCGGGCGGCCGCCTACCTGTCCGCCGAGCACGGCATCGGCGTGCGCGACGGCCGTTTCTGCGCCCATCCGCTGCTCGCCCGGCTGGGCCTGCCGGGCTCCGCCCTGCGGGCAAGCGTCGGCGTCGGCACCCGCTCCGACGACATCGACCGGCTCGTCACGGCACTGCGTACCTACCTGCGCGACGGCCCGGGCTGGACCTACCAGGCAGGACCGGCCGGCTGCGCCCCCGTGCCCGACACCCGCCCGCTGCCCGGCTGGTTCGCCCCCGAC